>DAOSUR010000045.1 GCA_035378985.1 Anaerohalosphaeraceae bacterium | reverse complement strand
CTGATGGAGATGGGCCAAATGCCGGTGACGATTTGTGATGCCCTGATTGAGCTCTTTCGCGACCTGATGGTACTCAAGGCCGCCGGAGCGGACAGCGGCATTCTGATTCTCACTGAAGCGGAAAAAAAGACGCTGGCTGGGCTGGGGGATTTGTTTGACCTTCCGGGGCTGATTTACGCGGTGACCGCCCTCGAGCGGCTTCGCTGGATGATTCGCAACAGCGAATCGGCCCGCTATCTGCTGGAGGCGGCCCTTTTGCGGCTGGCCCTCAGCGAGCATTTTATCGGCCTGGACCAATTGGTTTCGGCCAATTCATCCTCAGCCGACATAAAAAAAAACGTTCCGCTCCCTAACCCGCCGGCCGTAAGCCCTCCGCCAACAGTATCTCAATCTCCTTCAGCCCCCGCAGAAATTTCGAATGGTCCTTTGACGGAAGAGATTCTAAAAAGCCGATGGAAGGAGTTTTTGGCGGCCTTGGCACAGCGGAATGGTATGCTGGCCAATTACCTGACGCAGGGGACCGTGGCCGGATTTGCCGACTCTGTTCTGATCCTTCGTTTTTCGTCGAGCGTTCTTTTTGCCGCAGAGTTCTGCCGGAAACGGCAGGAGGAAATCCAGAGGGCTCTGCAGGAGTTTTTCGGCAGCCGGCTGACGGTTCGTGTTGAACTGTCCGGCGAACCGGCCGCGCGGCCTGTCCCCAAGCCCGCCCCTGCGGCGGCCCCGGCGACTCGTCAGCAGCGTATTGAGGCCCTCGATGACCCCAAGGTGCAGATGATTTTGAAGGAGCTGAACGCCACACCAACGGAAATCGTCGAACTGCCGCCGTCCGAAGAAGAATCGGAACAGGAACCCCGGGAGGAATCCCCGGAAGAAACCGGTCCGGAATCGACGGAGTCTGAAGAATGAATCCGGCTTATACCAAAAGTCTGAACGATTTGATTGAACAGTTCGGCAAACTGCCCGGCATCGGCCCCAAAACCGCCGAACGGCTGGCCTTTCACATTTTGAAAGCCGACAAGGCCGAAGCGATGGCCCTGGCGGAGGCGATTCGAAACGTCAAGGAAAGTATTCGTCAGTGCCGTATCTGCTGCAATCTTTCCGAAGAGGATATCTGCACCATTTGCAGCGACCCGCGGCGGGACAAAAGCACGATTTGCGTCGTCGAGCAGCCCAAAGATATCATCATGCTCGAAAAGACGGGGCTTTGTAAATGGGTTTACCATGTTCTCAACGGCCATATTGCTCCGTTGGAAGGCATTGAGCCGGCGGACTTAACCATCGATGCACTGGTCAAACGCGTCCGGCAGGGGGGCATTAAAGAGGTTGTGATGGCCACCAACCCCAACCTCGAAGGAGACGGCACGGCCCTGTACATCCGCTCGCTTCTGACGCCGCTGTCCGTGAAGGTAACCCGACTGGCCAGAGGTCTGCCGAGCGGCTCGACAATCGAGTTCTCCAGCGGCACCATTTTAGCGGATGCAATTCTCGGCCGCAGCGAACTTTAGAGCA
>DAOSUR010000044.1 GCA_035378985.1 Anaerohalosphaeraceae bacterium | reverse complement strand
CGGTATTTGGCGACGGTGCGGCGGGCGATATTGCCCATTCCCGCCTCGGCCAGTTTCTGCCGCAGCTGGTCATCGCTGAGCGGATTGGATTTGTCCTCGCTGTCCACCAGCTCCTGCAGCTTGGCCTTCAGGGCGTCCCAGCTGCGCTCCTGTCCGCTCTCATCCTCCAGCCCGCCGCTGAAGAAACTGCGAAGCGGCAGAATGCCCTGCGGACACTGAACATACTTGCCCGCCACCGCACGAGACACCGTTGCTACATGGACGCCGACTTTCTCGGCAATCACAGACATCGGCAGCGGTTTTAAATACAGCGGGCCCTTCTCGAAGAAATCCCGCTGATAATCCACGACGGCCTGCGCCACCTTCTGCAGCGTCTGGCGGCGCTGGGCAATTGCATCCATAAACCACTGGGCCGAACGGATGTTTTTCTGGAGGAACTGCCGGGTTTGCTCATCAATACGCCGGTTGCGGGCCATCTGCTGATAAAAGCGGTTGACCCGCAGATTCGGCAGGTCGGTTTCGACCAGCACCGCCCGGAATCCGCCGGACTCGTCCGGCTCCACCAGAATATCGGCAGTAATGGGGTGATTGTCATTGCGCCCAATCTGCAATCCCGGCGACAGGTCCATCTTGCTCATCCGCTCAATGGCCTTATTAACCTCCTCGAGGGAGCAGTTCATCTTTTTGGCTATCTGCGGCAGCCGGTTTTCGAGCAGTTCCTGCCAGCGATTTTCCAGAAGACGGATCTCAAAATTGCGGTCCTCCGGGCACTGCCGCAGCTGAATCAAAAGACACTCGCGGACATCCCGGGCCCCCACGCCCGTCGGCTCCAGCTGCTGAACCAAAGCAAGGGCCTGCTGAAGATGCTCGAGCGTAAAAGGAGACTTGTCTTTCTGATACAGCTGTTCCAGCGGAACCGTCAGATATCCTTTCTCATCCAGATTGTCGAGAATCTGCTCGCCGGCGGCTTTCACCTCTTCCGGGGCATCCACCAGCCGCCACTGGTCTTTCAGATATTCCTGAAGGGACTGGCCCGCCGCCGGGGTATTTTGGATGGCCTCCAGTTTCCGGTCCGGCTCCGACGGGTCATACGCGCTGCGGCGGAAAAAATCCCCGTTGGAAATGTACTCTTCAAACTCCTCATCCAGACTTTCCAGACGCTGAAAATCCTCCAGCCGGTCCGGGTCTTCGGAAACCACCATTTCCTTTTCCGGAAGGGGTTCCTCAGACGGCTCCTGGGCCGGGGCAGCCTGTTCGGAGCTCTCTTCCACCCGCTCCAGGACGGGATTGCTGTTCAGTTCGGCCTCGATTTTTTCCTGAAGGGCCAGCAAAGGAAGCTGAAGCACTTCCATTGACTGAATCATCCGGGGAGCCAGCTTCATCCGCTGCTCCATCCGCATCTGGCAGCTGAGGTTCATCCGCATATTCATAGGCTGTTTCCGTTGTCTAAATCAGGGGTTCCAAAAGCCGAACGAGTCCTATTGTACAAATCCTGTACCAGAAAGGCAAAAATTTTTCGCATGATTGCTCTAAAGTTCGCTGCGGCCGAGAATTGCATCCGCTAAAATGGTGCCGCTGGA
>DAOSUR010000043.1 GCA_035378985.1 Anaerohalosphaeraceae bacterium | reverse complement strand
CATCCCCCTCGAGGACGACTTCAAAGACTTCAACGGATAACAAAAACCGCCAGCATACTCATTCAGAACCCCGGCAGGTCGGAACCTACCCCACCCGCCGGGGTTTTTTATTTTCTGCAAAAAGTCTTATAAAAAAGAAACCCTCCCCAAAACGAAATATTAGGAAAATACTATAGAAACAAAAAGTCTGATAACATCTCAGATGAAACACGCTCTCTTTGCTTTTTATCCAGACAGAGAAATGAGAGAAAAAGCAAAAAATTTAACTAAACTTTTTTAGAAAGCTCGTCGAATCTATCGGTGTTTTCCGGCGGGCCTATCCGGAAATATTCTGATAATCCGCCGCTGTTCTTTTAGACAATAAAAGAGAACTGTTAACATCCCTGATACACATCTTGTTCGACTGCAAAAACAAAACCGTTCAACTTTTTTTGGAGACTGACTATGAAAACAAAACATGTGCTTGTGTGGATTGCTTTCGCTGTCCTGACCAGTGTCTTGCTGGCCGCCGATGAAGAACCGAAGGTAAATCCGAAGGTAACGGCCCTTCTGGAGCAGCTGACCAAGGCCGCTGCGGAAGCCGCTCCGGATCTTTCCGAAGCCAAAACAGACGATGAAAAAAAGCAGCTGACGGAATCGCATGCCAAACTGCAGAAGTTCATTACAGAAAAACTGATTCCGCTGTGCACCAATCCGGTGTTTGTCAAGGAAACGGCGGCCCAGAACGCTAAGGGTGTTTCCCTGGATGAAATCAAGAAGATTGACGAACAGTGGCAAAAGGCCGAAGAGGAGCTGCCGATTCACAAAGAAAAACTGAATAACACCTGTGCAGCGGAAATCAAGCGGCTGGCCAAGGAAGTTCTGCCCAATCTGATCGGTGAATGCTTTGTGATGGACAATCAGGGCGCCAATGTCGGGCAAAATGTGATGACTTCCGACTACTGGCAGGGCGATGAGCCGAAGTGGCAGAAGTCCTTTAACGAAGGCAAAGGCGGCCTGATTATTGAGAAGCGCAAATATGACAAATCCACCGACAGCGTGGACCAGAAGGTATCCCTGCCGATTATTGACCCGGAAGGCAACGTGATCGGGGCTGTGTGCTGGGGCGTGAAAGTGGACAAACTGTAATCGGGATGCTGAACCTGCCATTAACCCTCGCAGACAGAAAGGGGACCATTTATGGTAATCCAAAGAAAAATCGGCATGCTGGCAATTGTACCGCTGGCAGTTCTGGCCGTGCTGTCACTGATTACCTGGCAGGCACTTCGCCGGACAACGCAGCAGTTTGACCAGAGCGTCAACCAGGCCTTTACGACTCTGATCGACAAGGAAATCAATCCGCTGATTGAAGAGACCTTCCTTCCGCTGATTAACAAGGATATCAAGGAGCTTGAGCAGATGCAGGAAAGCATCTCCCTGATGCTCGAAGCGGACCGTGATGTGCATCAGGCCCTTGTGGCCGAAAAAATGGCGCTGGCGGCTTCCGATGCAGACGAATTAAAAGCCATTGAAACGGTGCATTCGGAAAATATTGACCAGGCCGCCGTTCGGATGGAAAAAGCTGCTGCGTCCTTCCACTCTGACCAAACCCGTCAGCTGTACAAGGAATTTCTGGCGGAATTTGAGAGCTGGAAAGCCAAAACCCGGCGGGTTCTTGAGCAGTCCGCCTCGGCGGAAAAACTGGTTTGGGCGCGCAAATCGAGCAACGGAGGCAGTGCGGCCCAGGCCTTCGATGCCATGCGGGACAAAATCGACAAACTCCAACAGGCCCTCGAACAAGAAATTGCCGCCACAATGAAGGCCGTAGAAGCCAAAAAGCAGACGGCTGACGCCAAACGGCAGCTGGTTAATGCGAAAAAAGAAGAGACGATTCAAACCGCTGCCTCCATCCAGAAGGCAGCTCAAAGAACCATTGTGATCTTTCTGGCCGTCAGTATTGCAGCGGCTCTAACCGTCAGCATTCTGGCTCTGGGCATCAGCCGCTCGATTCTCAAGCCGCTCAAGCGAGTGATTGACTCGCTCCATGATGCATCTGAACAAATCCACAGTGCCTCCGGGCAGGTGTCCAGCGCGTCTCAGTCGCTAGCCCAGGGTGCAACTGAACAGGCCGCCGGGCTCCAGGAAACCTCCTCCAGTCTGGAAGAGATGTCCTCCATGACCAAGCAGAACGCCGACAACGCCCAGCAGGCCAACACCCTGG
>DAOSUR010000042.1 GCA_035378985.1 Anaerohalosphaeraceae bacterium | reverse complement strand
TGACCTCATCCGCATCAATCCCCTCCAAATCCTCCATCAGCACGGATTCGGCCTTAACCCGATATTCCGGCACGTGCCCGTCGTAATCATAGATGCTCTCATAAACGCTGCCGCCGGTATAATCCACCCAGTTTGCATTATAGAGAATCGGCTTCCCCCAGAAAGCGTTCTCGTATTTCGGCGGATTGTTATCCGGCCCGAAAATATCAATCAAGCGGACATCGGCCTTTTCCTTCAGCCGCCGCCAGATTTTGTCGGATATTTTCGTAAAATCAAACACAGTTAAAAAATCATTTTTATTGAAAACGGCTACTTCTATCGTTGTATTACTGTTGTTCAAATATTGACCTTCATAAACAGGTTCACAAATACCGAGATTGGCAAAGTTGTAAATAGACCTAATGCGAATGATTGACGGTTCATCCGCATCCGGTCTAACTGGAATTAATAAATAACCGTATAAATCATAATTACTGTCTTTTGGCGTTCTTGGAACATTAACTGTACCGACTTTGGTTATTCCAAAAGCTATCGGCGAATCCGAGCCGCCGTATGCAGCCCAAAGTGATTGGCGCGGATAGTTTATTTTTAATCTGATGAGAAAATAAACGGCATTTAAATCATACTGTTCACATTCCAATACAACAGCAGATTCACAATAGTACGGAATCCCGCAGAAGTTATTTACACAATAACCTTTTGCCCCTGCGAGAATCGGCAAGTGATGTCCAACCAGAGTTATTGTGCCGGAAGACCATTGACTTACATCACTAATGTAGTTCTCTGCAAGGGCATTTTCAGCAATTGCAATAATGGCTTCTTTGTTCGGGAAATAAATAGAACCGTTATTGTCCTTGAAATAATCTTCAATATGCAAATAAAAGTATTTTAATGAATAATTCGTCAGAATTGGTTGGAAAACGTTTAGCTGCTTGAGTACCATTCGGCAGTCATTGAGAATCTGATAGATTCTTGTTGTATAATATTCCCGCCCTTCGGCCTCAAAGTTCGGCCCGTGATTGGCCGACAAATCCTCGCCGCCGTAATCATCTTGCGACGGTGCCGTAAATCGATGATGTCCCGGCATCGTCAGGTGATATTCGCCGTATGGGTCATTCCACGAATAATCCTCGTAATTATGGCAGGGCGGCTCGCCCCTCGACGAGTCCCGCATCTTGCCCTCCCGAACATAGCCGAGCGTCCGCTTCCACGTCCGACGCCAGGTGCCCTTGGGAATCGGCCAGCAGACATTCGCCACGTCTTGGATACTATTGCATACGACTCCGTGAACAGTGGTCGGAAAGGACCAGTATCCAGGATTGGCTAAAAAGAGTGTTCTTATTTTCAAGACTCTTTCGCTAATAAATGGATGCTGGTCATCATAGTACCAGTCGTAATAGTTGGGCCCCATCTTTTTCAAAATTAATTCCATTGCCGAACCATTCTCGCCCCATAACTCATCATGCAGTTCAGCATAGGCAGGGGCTGTTGGGTCTATGTCAGGCCGATAAGCCCCGGTCCCGAAGTCATTGTAAGCGTTTTGATAGGTGCGGTTTTGAATAGTGCCATAAAGTTCATACTCGAGCATCTGAGGCAGGGTATCATTCTCTAAGTACGATGGATGATTCACCTTAAACCAATTCTGTTTATAAGTGTCATCTACCGGCATCATCCATCCGGACTGCTCTACCAGATACTCCACCATATTTTGGATGGCGGAATCTATCTTGCTTTGCTCCCACCAGTCCCGGGGCGAAAGATGGAGTGTTAGCAGCGGTTTGTCGCCGTAATAAATCATTCCAGGCCCGCTGCTAAGCACACGAATTGTACTGGTTTTGTATTGCTGATGAGTCGACACACAATGCCAATTGTTCTGATTATCCTGCCAGGCATAGGCCTTCGGGTCGTCAATTGCTCCCAGTTTGGAAGCGTTGGTGATTTGCCAGCGGCGGATAGGCACTTTGCCGCCGTATTTCCAGCGATGATTCTTTTTGTTCACAAAATAAAACGGCGGAATCTGCTCTTTCGGGTCCACTTGAAAAGAAAGAAACTCATCCGCCCTCCAGCCGGCAAAGTACAGCGTAAAATACCCGAGCGTTTCCTCCCAATCACTGGTTAGGATATATCGGTGCGAATTTCGGTCATAGCAATGATACAAATTGGGATTGACGGCCCGAATCCAATCACCATTTAAATCAATGGCGAACGGCCCGCCGCTGGGCGGTCTGCCGTCGTTCGGCCCCCGCGCATTCCCCTCGTATCGATGATACTGGTCTTTTGCTGTCCACCACTTGCCGGATT
>DAOSUR010000041.1 GCA_035378985.1 Anaerohalosphaeraceae bacterium | reverse complement strand
GCGTCTGACTGGGCAGATACGTCACCTGCGGGTCCCGCGTCAGATTCCCCATCAGCAGTACTTTATTCAAACTGGCCATCGTCTGTTCTCCTGTCCTGAGTGCTGAAACCGGCCCGACAGGCCGCTCCCGCACGACCGCGTTTATTCAGAGGCCGCCGGTTCGTCCCCCGCCGGTTCCGCACCTGCCGCCTCCGCGGCTGCATCGTCCGCCTCTTCCAGCGGTTCCGGCACCGGCATCGAGCTGCCTTCCGGATGCAGTTCCGCCGGCGTGGGTTTTTCCATATCCTCCCGGCTCATCCGGTCCGCACGAAGAATCAGCACGCGAAGCACACGCTCCGACAGGTTCACATCCCGCTCAATCCCGTGCACCCGCGACGGCTCGCAGTGAAAATACGCCAGAATGTACGTGCCGCGGCTCTTGCCTTCCACCTCATAGGCCAGCCGACGGTCATCCCACTTCTTCAAGCTCACAATGTCCGCACCGGCCCGCTCCAGAAACTTGCGAATAGTTCCCAGGACACCGTCCCAATCCGACGCCGCCAGCGCCGAATCCACCAGGAACAACCCTTCATACAACCGTTTGACCGCTGTTTTCAAATTCAGACCTCCCATACTTTAAGGATTTCTTGTTTCGTCTGGGTTCTCCAGTCCGTTCTTCTCCGGCTCCGTTCCTTCCGGAAAACCGGCACGTTCCCGACTATTGTATCGATTCATCGCCGCCTCGATGCCGTCCCGCACCCAGCACAGAACCGCCTCCGCCGCCAGCTCTGCGGCACGCTCCAGCAAAACCCGCTCTTGCACCGAAGGACGAGACAGAACATAGTCGGCCATCGATTCACTCGGGCAGGAACCAATCCCCACCCGAAGCCGAGCAAATTCTTCACTGTTCACTTTTTCGATAATGTCCGCCAGGCCTTTATGCCCGCCCGACGAACCTTTTGCACGCAGCCGAATTCGGCCCGGTTCCAGCGCCGCATCATCCGTCACCACCAGCAGCCGCTCCAGTCCCAGCCGATAAAACCCCAGCACCGTCGCCACCGCCTGACCGCTGCGGTTCATAAAGGTCTGCGGCTTGACCAGCAGCAGCTTCCGCCCTTCCGCCTGCGCCTCGCGAACCAGCGAACCGAACTTTTTCTTTTCGGCGCCGGCTCCCAGCCGCTCTGCCAGCCGGTCAATCACCTCAAACCCCACATTATGCCGCGTCTTCTCGTAAGCCGCTCCCGGATTGCCCAGGCCCGCCACCACATACAACTCCGACCCCGACGGCTCGGACGGCCGGCAAGCCGCCTTCCCCAGACAATTCCGCAACGTCTTCCAGACTCCGTCCGACACGGCTCTCTCCGAGGCCGAACCTTAGGCCGTTTCGGTTTCTTCTTCCGTCGGCTTGCGCTCCGTAATAACTTCCGGTTCCTGCACCCCTTCGGCAGGGGCAGCCGCTTCTTCGGCTTCCCGGACCTTCGGCAGATGACACAGGCAAATCAGGGCTTCCGGATTGGTCTTCAGCACCACCCCGGCGGGCAGCTCCACATCCTTGGCATGAATCATCTGGTCCAATCCCAATTCCTTGATCGACACGACGAGAACTTCCGGAATTTCCGTCACGCCGCATTCGATTTCCAGATGGTCCAGCATCTGATCCACAATCCCGCCCTCGTGCGAGCCTTTGGCCGTTCCGCGAAGCTCCAGCGGCACCGTCACCGTCACCCGCTCCGACAGGTCCACACGCATCAGATCCGCATGGATAATCTGCTTGCCGAAATGGTCATACTGCAAATCCTTCACCAGCAGGGTCTGCCTGCCGCCAGGCAGCTGCACATCAAAAATCCGGTGCCCGTGATGCAGGGCTTCGACAAAATCATGCGCATTCAGCGAAATGCACACCGGCTCCTGTCCGTGCCCGTACACAATCGCCGGCAGTTTGCCGACCTTCCGGTCCCGAAGCCGTCGGGCTGCTTTGCTGCCTTTCTGCTGCCGAATTTCCGCCTCTAACGTCATCAACTCTGCCATACATGTCCTCTCTGTCTTTCTTTGCCGGCAGGCAGGACTGCTTGGCCGCTTCCCGCCCGCCTCTGTCTTACTCGATTCCGTTAAACAAACCGCTGACGGACAGATTCAGATGAATTCGCCGGACCGCTTCCCCCAGCAGGTCCGCCACACTCAGCACCGTCAGATTGTTCAGCACCGTTCCCTTCGAACCGAGCGGAACACTGTCAGTCACAATCACCTCATCCAGCGGCGCTTTCGGCAGCCGCTCCAGCGCCGGCTTTGCCAAAACACCATGGGTGGCCCCGGCAATAATCTGGCCGGCCCCCCGCTGCTTCAGCAGTTCCGCCGCCCCGCAAATCGTTCCGCCCGTCGTAATCATATCATCGCACATCACAATATTCCGCCCTTCCACCTCCCCGATAATCTCCCCGCAAACCACTTCAGCTCCGTTAACGCGCCGCTTGTGAATAATCGCCAAATCCGCCCCCAGCTTCTGGGCATACCGCGCCGCCTTCTTCATATTCCCCACATCCGGCGCCACCACCGTCAG
>DAOSUR010000040.1 GCA_035378985.1 Anaerohalosphaeraceae bacterium | reverse complement strand
AGTCGGACAAATCGGCGGAGTACTCGGTTGTCGGGGCGTTTGCATATCATTTTCGGCGGCTTTTTACGGCCAAGTGTCTGCTGGAAAAAGGGTTGTCGGAGGCGGCAATTGCCAAACAGGTTGGGGTTTGGGACAAAATACAAAAATCTTTTTTTGAGCAGCTCAAGCCGTTTCCTGTGAGGCAGTTGGCCTGGATCCTTGCTCAGCTCGGGGAGGCGGATTATCAAATTAAGACAAGTAAAACCTCGGCACCGGCGGCCATCGAACGTCTTCTAATTGAAATCGGGGGCGGCTTGTAGAATTTTTTCTTTTTCAATCCAAAAAAATCTTGAAAAAAAACGGCCTTACTATTATAAGGACAACTCTGCTTTATTATAAGTGATAATTATTTTTAATTTTGCAGATAAGAAAAGGTTAGAGTGTGTATAAAATCTTATCCAAAAAGCAGTTGTCTGAAAATGTTTTTCAGATGGAGGTGGAAGCGCCGTATGTAGCCCGGGCTCGGAAGCCGGGGCAGTTTGTGATTGTTTCGGTGGATGAAGAGGGCGGGGAACGGATTCCGCTGACGATTGCCGGAGCGGATGAGAAGAAGGGGACGATTCGGCTGATTTTTCAGCGGGTGGGCAAGGCGACGGCTCAGATGGCGGATTTGAAGGAGGGCGACAGCCTGGGTTATGTAGCGGGGCCGCTGGGCAAGCCGACTCATATTGACAAGTTCGGTGTCTGTGTCTGTGTGGGCGGGGGGATTGGGATTGCCCCGCTTCTGCCGATTGCCGAGGCGCTCAAGAAGGCGGGCAACCGGGTTGTCAGCATCCTGGGGGCGAGAACAAAGGAACTGCTGATTTTGGAGGAGGAATTCCGGCGGTTCAGTGACGAGTTAATTGTGGTGACAGATGATGGTTCTTATGGGCGCAAGGCGCTGGTGACGGAGCCGCTGGGGGAGATCTGCTGGCGGGAGCCCAAGCCCGACTTTGTGATTGCCATCGGTCCGACGATTATGATGAAGTTCTGCTGCGAGACGACGCGACCCTTCGGGATTCCCACGCAGGTTTCGCTGAATACGATTATGGTGGACGGGACGGGGATGTGCGGCGGGTGCCGGGTGGAGGTGGGCGGCAAGACGCAGTTTGTCTGTGTGGACGGACCGGAGTTTGACGGCCATCAGGTCAATTTTGATTTGATGATGAAGCGCATGGCCGCCTACAAGGATTTGGAGCAGCGGGCGTATGAAGAGTACCGGCAGCATCGGTGCAAAATCGGGCTGGATCAGACGAAAAGGTCTTCCTAAAACTTGCTGAAGAGATTGCGGTGAGCGAACTGTCTAAAAAACTTCAGGAGCTGCTGGAAAAGCAGCGAAGCGGGCAATTGAAGGCGAAAGAGAGATTTGAGATTCCGCCGCAGGAGATGCCGCAGCAGGACCCTGTGGTACGGCGTTCGAATATGAATGAGGTGGCGCTGGGCTATACGGAGGAGCAGGCGCGGCTGGAGGCACTTCGGTGTCTTCAGTGTCCGACGGCTCCATGCGTCGAGGGCTGTCCGGTTCGGATTCCGATTCCTGCATTTATAGCGCAGATTGCGGCGGGCAACTATGCCGGGGCGCTGGAGATTATCAAGGAATATTCACTTCTGCCGGCGGTGTGCGGCCGGGTGTGTCCGCAGGAGGTGCAGTGTCAGGAAAAATGCACCGTAGGGCTGAAGTTCAAGGATGTGATGAAGAGTGTATCCATCGGCCGGCTGGAGCGGTTTGCGGCGGATTGGGGGGCGGAGAAGGCCCAGACGCCTCGGGCGGCGGCGCCGACGGGGCAGAAGGTGGCGATTATCGGTTCCGGTCCCGGCGGGATTGTGGCGGCATCGGATACGCGGCGGGCGGGGCATTCGGTGACGATTTTTGAGGCGTTTCACAAGCCGGGCGGGGTGATGGTGTACGGGATTCCGGAGTTTCGTCTGCCCAAGGCGATTGTGCACAAGGAGATTGAGACGCTGCGGAAGATGGGGGTGGAGATTGTCTGCAATTTTATTGTGGGGCGGACGCGGACGATTGAGCAGCTGATGAAAGAGGACGGCTTTGATGCAGTGTATATCGGGGTGGGGGCGGGGCTGCCGAAGTTTATGGGCATTGAGGGAGAGCAGCTGGTGGGGGTGTACAGCGCCAACGAATACCTGACGCGGGCGAATCTGATGAAGGCCTATCAGTTCGGCCGGGGAGCGGATACGCCGATTGCCCGCAGCCGGCGGGTAGCGGTTTTCGGCGGCGGCAATGTGGCAATGGATGCGGCGCGAATGGCGGTGCGGCTGGGGGCCGAGAAGGTGTATCTGGTGTATCGGCGGAGCGAGAAGGAAATGCCCGCGCGAGTCGAGGAGGTGCATCACGCCAAAGAAGAAGGGGTGGAGTTCTGCCTGCTGCAGAATCCCAAACGGATATTGGGCAATGAACAAGGGCAGGTGGTCGGGGTGGAGTGCCTGCGGTATGAACTGGGCGAGCCGGATGAGTCGGGGCGGCGGCGTCCGGTGCCGATTGCCGGCAGCGAGTTTGTGCTGGATGTGGATACG
>DAOSUR010000039.1 GCA_035378985.1 Anaerohalosphaeraceae bacterium | reverse complement strand
GTCGCCGCAACATATTGTCTCTATCTGAACCGTTAACCTAATTTTTGGAGGATTTGCTATGAATAATCCAAGCCAGAGAAGCGGGGGTAGCAGGCCACAAAGCCAAACACAGAAAGAGGCCCCCACTGCCGTTAAAGTAGTTTACTATAAGGATAAGGCCAGGAAAATACTTGATCCGGAGCTTCTGGATCAGAAAGCCCAAGAGCAAGCTAACAAGTTCCCTGATGTCAATGATAAAAACAGAAAAGATAAGCTTTCCAAAAGTCAAATTCGTAGATTTTTCGGTGCGATTAAAAATTTGCATTTCCAGCTGGAAAATGGAAGGTCCTGGGAACAAGTCCTGCCGCTTTTCAAAATGTTTCAAAGCAAAGTCGCTTATGCCAAGCGTTCCGGCGGAAAGAAAATCCCGGAAGAGTTTGCCGTTTTCCTGGAAGAAAACATAAAACTTGTCGGCAATGATGAGGATAACTTTCGGGCGTTCGTGCTCTATTTTGAAGCGGTTTTAGGTTTCGCGTACGGGAACAACAAAATAGGAGAGTAAAAATGAAACTTCATAAAATCAAAAGGATTGAGGGGAAGATAAAAGTAATTACGGGCCTTCGTATTGGAGGTTCCATGGAGACTATGGAAATCGGGGGAATTGACATGCCCTTGGTAAGAATTTCCGTGAAGGATAAAGAAACGGAAAAAAATCTTCCTTATATCCCGGGTTCTTCTCTCAAAGGGAGAATGCGTTCATTAATAGAATGGCATTCTGGAAAACTTTCCCTTGAAGAGCGAAAACCCGTGCATCAATGCAAAGACAAAGAGTCTTTTTTGAAATGTGATGTTTGCAGAGTTTTCGGCATTTCCGCAGACCAGCAGCTTGATGTGGGGCCTACGCGCCTGTTGGTAAGAGACAGTTATTTGTCTGCAGAATGGTATGAGGCAGTAAGGAACGGGAAAGACATCACAGAAGTCAAAGTGGAGAACAATATTAATCGAATTACAGCAAAAGCGACTCCTCGGTCAATGGAGCGGGTGGTGCCGGGGGTGACATTTGACCTCGACATGGCCTACCGCGTTATCGATACCGGCGACGGCGGATCTGCCGATGAAAAGTACTTCAATGAGGTCGTCCTGAAGGCCCTGGCTCTGGTCGAAAAGGATTACCTGGGCGGCTGCGGCTCGCGCGGATGCGGCAAGGTCAAGTTCATCGATCTCAAAGACGAAGCCGGAAATCCCCTCACTCTGCCTACAGTCTGAACGGAAAGGTCCTGACGTATGCAATGGTACGAAATCAAACTGAAGGTGCACACGGCCCTGGGCACGCGGCTGTCGGCGGATACCCTGTTCGGCCATTTGTGCTGGGCCCTCCGCTATCACGAAGGCGAAGCGGCCCTCACCGACTTTCTCCGTGCCTATGCCGACGGAGCGCCTCCGCTGCTTTTGTCTGACGCCTTCCCGGATGGCTACTGGCCGCTTCCGCACCTGCCCCGGCCGACCCCCAAGCAGGAAAAAGACCTGCTCGAGAAAATCCGGGGCATTAAAACGAATGAACTGGTAAATCACCTGTATGTCGAAAAAGACGGAGAAAAGCGGCTGCCCGTTCCGGTCAGAAATGCACAGCCAAACGAAATTGAGGCCTTCGATCTGCTTAAATGGATGTACAAACTGTGCTTTCTGCCGGACAAAGGCCTCTATGCCCTTTGCGGCGGTCTGAGCAGCGAGTCCGTCTTTCATTGGTTTCTTGACAACGAGTGCGGAAGCCCTGTGCTGCCCAAAGAAACCGTGGTTGCCCACAACACCATCAGCCGTTTGACCGGCACCACCGGCCAGGAAGGGTCGCTCTTTTTCACCAAAGAGTGGCATATTAACCCCTTTAACCCGCCCGTTTTTCGTCTTCTGGCCGCCTCGGCCCGATATGACGGCGAGCGGTTGAAGAACCTGTTGGCACAGGCCCTCGAAGGAGGCTACGGCAAATACAAATCCCGCGGAAAGGGAAAAGTTTCCGTCGAATCGGTTTCTCCGGCTGTCCTGCCGGCCGCATCCAAGCCCAATGCGGTGCTTCTTCTGGCCGCCTGTGCACCCGCCGAACAGGACCCCGCCGAAGGTTTCTGGAAACTCCAGACCAAAATCGGCAAACTCGGCGGCGACTGGGCCGTCGGGCCCCATCCGAGCGGTATTCACGATGCATATAAAAAGCCGCTGATTCTGCTGACGGCCGGGTCAGTGCTGAAAACCGACAGCCCGCGTCCTTTTTACGGCCGGCTTGTCCAAAACATTCACCGCTCTTTCCCGGAAGTGTGCCATTATGCTCTCGCGCCGGCTGTGCCGGTCTGCTGTGCTTTTACGGAGGTTTTATGAAGCGATATAAAATGACCCTCACCATCCTTTCCCCCGTTCATATCGGCTCCGGACAGGATATCGACCCGACGGAATATGTCGTCAAAAACGGCGTCTTTTACCGGATTGACCTGGTGCGGTTTCTTTCAGGGATGCAGCCTAACCTCCGGGCCGAATTTGACCGCAGAGTGTCAGACCCAAATCCCTTCGTCATCCGCGATTTTATTCGCAACCACGTTGACCCGGAAAAGTACGCCTGCTTCAAGGCAGAAGCAGGGGCCTTTGAGCAGGTGTACCAAGAGAGTCTTTCGAATCCGAACCGGCAGCTGGAAGTCAGTCTTTTCACCCGAACCCCCGGCACCTGGCGGGCCTATATCCCCGGCTCCTCCATCAAAGGTGCCATCCGAACCGCTGTAATCAATACCCTGGCTCAAGAGAAAAAAGAATCTGTCAGACAGAAAAAGCAGGAAGCTGAAGCAAAGGCCAAAGAAAGAGCTGAGCAGATCATTAAAGAGTTGAAGCAAGCGCACAAAAAGTACGACGAGGAAAAAATTTATCAGCAGCAGCTCCAGAAGACCTATGAAAAATTCGGCAAGACCCAGCTGGAGCCGCTTTGTCTGAAACAATACAAATTTAATCCCCAGACCGATCCTTTTCGGTG
>DAOSUR010000038.1 GCA_035378985.1 Anaerohalosphaeraceae bacterium | reverse complement strand
AGTGCAATCACTTCCGGAGCAGTCGGTGTGCCGTAATTATTCTGCGGATTGCCTCTGGCCTGTGCCGAATCTCTGGAGTTTAATTCCACGTTCCAGATATTGCCTTCGTCCCATCCGTCTTCAAAAACTTCCTCGGCGGCCTCGTGGTCGCCGTCAAGCAATTTCTCGTCGTATTTTCTGCTGGTTTGTGTTCTGTCCATTTCATCCGCCAGTTCGGATTCGCCGAAATCAAAAATGTATTTGACTTCGTTTTCATCAATCCCTTCTAAATCCTCCATCAGAACAGATTCGGCCTTGACTCGATATTCCGGCACGTGCCCGTCGTAATCATAGATGCTCTCATAAACGCTGCCGCCGGTATAATCCACCCAGTTTGCATTATAGAGAATCGGCTTCCCCCAGAAAGCGTTCTCGTATTTCGGCGGATTGTTATCCGGCCCGAAAATATCAATCAAGCGGACATCGGCCTTTTCCTTCAGCCGCCGCCAGATTTTGTCGGATATTTTCGTAAAATCAAACACAGTTAAAAAATCATTTTTATTGAAAACGGCTACTTCTATCGTTGTATTACTGTTGTTCAAATATTGACCTTCATAAACAGGTTCACAAATACCGAGATTGGCAAAGTTGTAAATAGACCTAATGCGAATGATTGACGGTTCATCCGCATCCGGTCTAACTGGAATTAATAAATAACCGTATAAATCATAATTACTGTCTTTTGGCGTTCTTGGAACATTAACTGTACCGACTTTGGTTATTCCAAAAGCTATCGGCGAATCCGAGCCGCCGTATGCAGCCCAAAGTGATTGGCGCGGATAGTTTATTTTTAATCTGATGAGAAAATAAACGGCATTTAAATCATACTGTTCACATTCCAATACAACAGCAGATTCACAATAGTACGGAATCCCGCAGAAGTTATTTACACAATAACCTTTTGCCCCTGCGAGAATCGGCAAGTGATGTCCAACCAGAGTTATTGTGCCGGAAGACCATTGACTTACATCACTAATGTAGTTCTCTGCAAGGGCATTTTCAGCAATTGCAATAATGGCTTCTTTGTTCGGGAAATAAATAGAACCGTTATTGTCCTTGAAATAATCTTCAATATGCAAATAAAAGTATTTTAATGAATAATTCGTCAGAATTGGTTGGAAAACGTTTAGCTGCTTGAGTACCATTCGGCAGTCATTGAGAATCTGATAGATTCTTGTTGTATAATATTCCCGCCCTTCGGCCTCAAAGTTCGGCCCGTGATTGGCCGACAAATCCTCGCCGCCGTAATCATCTTGCGACGGTGCCGTAAATCGATGATGTCCCGGCATCGTCAGGTGATATTCGCCGTATGGGTCATTCCACGAATAATCCTCGTAATTATGGCAGGGCGGCTCGCCCCTCGACGAGTCCCGCATCTTGCCCTCCCGAACATAGCCGAGCGTCCGCTTCCACGTCCGACGCCAGGTGCCCTTGGGAATCGGCCAGCAGACATCGGCTATATCCTCGACGGAGTTGCACTCCACCCCGTGCACGGTCGTTGGAAATGACCAATAGCCCGGGTCGGCCAGGAAAAGCGTGCGAACTTTCAAAACTCTTTCGGAGATGAATGGGTGTTCTTCATCATAATACCAGTCATAGTAATTGCTGCCGAGTTTTTTCAGAATCAGCTCAAAGGCCGAACCGTTTTCTCCCCACAACTCATCGTGTAGTTCTGCATAAGCCGGAGCCGTAGCATCCCATTCAGGCCGATAGGCCCCTGTGCCAAAGTCATTATATGCCGTCTGATATGTGCGGTTTTCTATGCTCCCATATAACCCCCATTCGAGCATCTGAGGCAATATATCATCTTGCAAATAACTCGGATGATGGACAGCAAACCAATTCTCTTTATAGTCTTCATCGACCGGCAGCATCCAGCCGGATTGTTCAGCCAGCAGTTCTACCATATTCTGAATTGCAGCGTCATACTTATTTTGCTCCCACCAATCTCGTGGCGATTGAGCAATCTTGAGCGTTGGAATGCTGCCCTCATAAATCATCCCCGGCCCGCTCGACAGAATGCGTATCTTGTTTGTCAGATATTGCTTGTGTGTGGCAATGCAGTGCCAGCCGCTCTGCTGGCTGTGCCAGGCGTAGGCCTTTGGGTCATCCATCGCTCCGAGTTTACTCGCATTGGTTATCTGGCTGCGGCGGACGGGAACCTTTTCGCCGTATTTCCAGCGGACATTCTTCTTGTCCACAAAAAAGTAAGGCGGCATCTGCTCTTTGGGATCAACCTGAGCAGACAGATTTTCGTCGGCCCTCCAGCCGGCAAAGTACAGGTTGAAATAACTTCCGACTTTTTCCCAGTCGCTTTTCAGAAAGTATCGATGAGCGTTTTTGTCATAGCAGTGATAAAGATAGGGATTGACTCCTCGAATCCAATCTCCGTTGACATCGATAGCATATGGCCCGCCGCTGGGCGGCCTGCCGTCGTTCGGCCCTCGAGCATTCCCCTCGTATCGATGATACTGGTCTTTTGCTGTCCACCACTTGCCGGATTTTGCAAATGAATAGCGGGACTCGTCATCAATTGTTGCAAAAAATCCATCGGGCGATTCATCCGCATAGCCGCAGCCCGCCGACATGTTCCCATTCATTCCGCGCATCGTCCACCAGTCGCCGCCGAAATTGCAGGACATCGTGCCTTGATTGTCTGCAAAAAAACTGACCGGCTGCCCGTCATTGGAACACGCTCGGAGGAAAAGTGTGCTCCCGGACATCCTGCGGCTCAGGACACGGTAGAATCCGTTATTCCGCTCATCGGAGCAGCCGGTCAGCAAGAAAGGAGTGCCCGGACGCCAGTCATCATATTCCTTGTACCACGTCTCCTGCTGCGGCGTCGGCGTGCCTGTGCCGTTCCAGTTCCAGATACTGTTCTTTGTGATTTGCTGGCAATTCTCAATAACCAGTTCACCTTCCTGATACTGCGAAAAATCAATCCCGGAAATTGTTGAAGAGAATGAATCCTCATACCAAACGGTGATTGCGCCCGGCACGGCCTGAGCGTGCGGACGAGTTGTCATCGCCACCGTAAAACTCGTCTGCATCGCCTCTGCATATGGCAGCATCCATTCCGACCATTTCGGAGCAAGGCGTTTTGGATTATTCGTATCAATCCCGCCGTCCTCCGCCTTTTGTGCAGTCGCCGCCTTGCCATATAAAAGCAGCCAAATCCACCGCCGCAGGTCCTCCGCAGCCAGATGATGTACGGGCCCTCCCGCTTCAAGCGGCCAGTCGGAAAACTGCCATGGGTAATCCTTGGCCATAAGTTAACCGAGTAATTGACCAGAGCCGAGCAGACGTTGTTTTACTCCAGATATTCTTGCATACGTTGGTATGGACAGATTCATAATCGATTCGACTTCGTC
>DAOSUR010000037.1 GCA_035378985.1 Anaerohalosphaeraceae bacterium | reverse complement strand
CATCCCCCTCGAGGACGACTTCAAAGACTTCAACGGATAACAAAAACCGCCAGCAGACTCAGAAACAATGCGGGCCGGGAAAAACCCGGCCCGTTTTGTTTCCCCTTTTTTCAAGTGGAAAATCGCGTTCCCTGAATTTGCAGAGCTGAACGCAAAATCCGTATTTCCCACGAATTTCAGAAACCGGTTACCTTCGCCGGAGGAGAATGGGTGCGGATGTACAGGTCGCGGGATTGACAAGGATAAGAGGGAATAACGCGAATAGGCAGAAATGATAAAGACGTGCAAGGGCAACAGAAATGTGCGGGAATAACAAGGGTCTGCGGAGGAAAGCAAAGACCTGCGCGGAAACGGCAGAAACGGCAAGGAGGTGACAAGAATGCAAGGGAATCACAGGATTGTGTTCAAAGCAAAAAAACCACAGGTCTGCACCTCCAGCATTTCAGGATACAGCGCCACGCTCATTCCGGAGCCGGCGACGCTGGGGCTGCTGGCCCTGGGCGGAGTGCTGCTGCGAAAACGTCGAAATCATCTTTACAAAACCCCCAATGTTCTGATAAAATAGGGAAAATTGAAACCCTATTTTGAGGAGGAAAGGATCATGAAAAGAACGCTCGTTGTCTGTCTGCTGTTTCTGCCGACCGTTTGGACTCCGGCTGCTATCGTCAAACTGGGCACGGCCGGAGGGGGCCTGATGATTTACTACAACAATCTCGACTGGAATCAGGACGGCGTCATCAGCGGCTATGATGAAAATGTTAACAACCAGGCCTACATCCGGGCACAATTCGGTTACAATAACACCAACGGTGCCCCCTTCCAGTTTGATGACACCAAGTACAACGGGGTCAGCTTCAATGATATTTTCTCCGGCCAGCCGGTCGGACAGAGCCAGTTCGGCTTTGACCTGATTGGCATGGCCCCGACCTACAGCCCTCTGGGCGGTGTCATCCCCCCGACGGTGTACTTTGCCGACAATGTGGACAATACGCCCGCCGGCGCCCTGCTGACTCAGGTTTTCCCCACCCCTTCTCAGGCGGCCTGGGCCATTAATGACTACAAAGAGCCGTCCGGGCCGGCGGCGGGTTTTCTGACCAACAGTCTCTTCCGCGGTACGGCCTTCACTCTGAACGTCAACAGCTGGACCGTGGACCCGACAGGAACCCTCTATACCATGCAAATCAGCGGCACCCTCATCACGGACGGCCAGATTCACTGGTACAATCCCGCCCTCGGAACCACACCGATGTCAAACTGGGGAATGGCCGGTACCTTCCTCTATACCGGTACGCTGATTTATGACAAAAATTATACCCGCGCGGGCTGGGATTACGGCTGGAACACCTACGCAAACGGGCTGGAAAACGGCAAAGACCAAAAGGATTTTTATGTCGGCACCATCGAAATCTATGCCGATGTCATTCCGGAACCCGCATCCGTAACGCTGCTGGCCTTGGGCGGTCTGCTGGCCGGGAAAACCAAAAAACGTTAATCCCGCTCCTTCGCAGCAAATCCGGCGGGAGACCCTTTGAGGCGACCCCGCCGGATTGTACTTTAAAAAAGCCGCAATATCCGCAGTTATCGGAACTAAACAGACAAAATATTCTTAATTTCCGATATTCCGCCCAGTCTATTTCCCCTGCTCATCCGGAAAAATCCGGTTAGTCTTGCAGAAAATCCTGCTTTTATAGCACCTGTTTTCCTTCTTTTTTTCTACGTAATTTTTTTAAACTGCAGTATTTTCTTTACCGACAAAAAAATCCGGTTTCAGACAGGCGAGGGAGAAACGCAGGGAACCCCGTACGGAAGGAAGATAGAAATGTCTGAAAACACAGGGCGAACACAAACGGCAGGCAGAGGGAAGCTGAACGAAACTCATCTGGTTTTAACCTTCGTTTTAGGCAGCGAACAATATGCTGTCCCGCTTCTGACGGTTCGGGAAATCATCGGATATGTACCGGCGGTCCCGGTCCCGCAATCTCCGGCTTATCTGCGAGGAATTATCAACCTGCGGGGACGCATCATTCCGGTTATCGACCTGCGCCGCAAATTCCAAATGCCCGACGGCACACTCACCCAGCAGACCTGCATCATCGTGGTTGAGTTCACCCGCGGTGAAACAGCCCAAGCCGCCGGACTTCTGGTCGATGCCGTCCTCGAAGTGCTCGAAGTCCGCCCCGAACAGATCGAACCGCCCGCCGATATGCTTCAGGGAAGTTCTTTCCTGGACGGTCTGATTAAATCAGATTCCGCCGCCAAACTTCTCCTGAATATTAATCGGACCTTATCAGAAGACCGCTTGTCCGCTTCGATCGTTCAGTCGGCCGAACAAGCGGCTTGAACGTGTGAACGGAATCGGAGAGGAAACCATGCCTTTGTTTCAGTGGAACAATTCTTTTTCGGTCGGCATTCCGGAAATGGACCGCCAGCATCAGCGCCTGGTTGATTTAATCAACCAGTTTTATGATGCGCTTCAGCTCGGACGCAGCAAAGAGATTATTCAGCAAACGCTTCGCGAACTGGTTGGCTACGTTAACACCCACTTTTCAGAGGAAGAAGCCCTGATGCGGCAGATTGGCTACCCGGCCCTGCCGGCTCATCAAACCAAACATCAGCGCCTTGTGGCCCACGTCCAAAAACTCTTCGAAGATTTTCAGGCAGGCCGCCCTGTCAACTCTCTTAATCTGGCCGAGTTTCTCAAAAACTGGCTGGTTACCCATATCCAAAAGGAAGACAAACAGTACGGACGCTTCTGGACGGGGGGACAAACTCATACAGAACAAACAATACAGGAAGGAGATTTGTGTATGTTCAAAAAAATGAAACTGGGAACGAAATTGATTCTGTCCTTTTTGCTGATTGCCGGCATGACCCTTCTGCTCGGGCTGCTCGGCTTTTACAGCACCAGTCAAAGCAGCACGGCGATTGAAGACATCGGAGCCGAAGCCATGCCCCAGGTGACAGCTATGAACAACATAGTTTATCTGGCTGAAAATATCCGGGGGACGCTGCGGACCCTGAGCATTCCGGGAGCATCCGATGAACTTCGTCAGCGCCAGTACAGCAACTACAGCACCGCCATCGAAGACTGTAAAAAGACCTTTGCGGTCTATGAAGCCCTGCCATCTACTCCTGAAGAAAAGGCCGCCTGGAGCCAATTTCTGAAAAGCTGGGACGCCTGGCAGAACGAAATCGCCAAGGTGCTGGACCTGTCGCACCAGATTGACAAAATCGGCATTGCCGACCCGGTTGACATGACTCGCCGCATTGAGCAGTTTACCAAAGACCATTATGTGGTTGTTAACAAAGTGCGCACACTGCTGGAGGATTCCAAGGCCGTCTTTGACGGCGGCGAGGACCACGCCGCCTGCAATGCCGGCAGATTCTTCTCCACTTATCAGACAAACAGTGAGGAAATCAAACAGATTGTCTCAGAATGCCGGCCGTATCATCAGCAGTTCCATAAGGCCGTTTCCGACATCAAAAAACTGGTCCAGCAGAATCAGATTGACCAGGCCAGAGAGATTTTCGGCAGTCAAATGGTTCCGGCCATGCAGGAAGTCTTTAAGGATTTTGACAAGATGCTGGTCCTGACCAACAAAAGCCGCGAATTGTATGCTCAGGCCCTCGAGCAGACCCTCGGACCAGTCACTACACTCCAGAGAGAAGCCATCGACCACCTGAAAGACCTCCTGAAGAAAACCGAAGACAAGGTTACTGCTCAGGTTCAGAATGCTCAGTCTCAAGCAATCTTTCTGAAGACCTTCTTCCTCAGTGCCGCGCTGGTTTGCGTCGTCTTGGCTGTCATTGCAGGGATTCTTGTAACCCGGGCCATTACTCGGCCGATTCACCAGATTATTGCCGACCTGACCACCGGCGCTGAGCAGGTCTCCAGCGCCT
>DAOSUR010000036.1 GCA_035378985.1 Anaerohalosphaeraceae bacterium | reverse complement strand
GAAGACAGAGACGAAAGCGCCAAAGAGGATTCCTGGGCTTTCAAAGCAAGATTTTCAATGGTCATTGTCTATCCTGAAAATCCCTAAGTAACGACAATCCAGTATTTTATCAGTCATTAACATATATCTTTTTTTCTTGGAAAATACAGAGGAAAATGACAAAAAACTTACATCTAAATATATACAGGTTATATCTTATTATGTTGACTTATTCCGAATAGGTATTTAATGGAAGCACAAAGTTTATCGGCCTTAGCATACGGCGGGTAAGCCTCTTCTTTTTTTAAATCCGTTCCTTTTAGAATCTTTGCTTAAGACCTGCTCTGTTCAGGACGATTTGTCGCCGGAAAAGATTTGTTCGGAGATAATCTATGTACCAACTGAAATGGGCGGTCTTTTTGCTGGGAGTTTTCGGACGAACTGCGTTTGGGGGTATCGCGGGTTTGGATGTTCAAAAAGATGAAGCGTTTTTGAAGAATATGCAGATGAACGGTCTGTTTGTTCCAAGCGGATATACCTACTCTTTTATAGGGGGTTCGAGGTCTATTATCGACGGCAGCGATTATCAGGCCGTACAAAATGCTTTTCAGAAATGGACGTCCGCAAATTCGTCCCTTTGGGCAGTGGAAGTGCCGTCAAATGGGAACTTTACACCCGGCCGCCGCAATGGTCGGAATGAAATTGCCTGGATAAGTCCCACGGAGAAAGAGCCGAATCCATGGAAAAATGTTTTGAAACTGCCGGATACGATTCTGGCGGTTGTAAAGGTCTGGGTGGCCCCAGGTTCTAATCGGGTGATTGAGAGGGATTTGTATTTTAATGATGTATCCGTATGCTGGAGAACAGGCAGTGATGGGGAGGAAGGGGGGTTTTGGGTGGAGCGGGTGGCTTTGCACGAAATCGGCCATTTGTTCGGCCTAAGGGATGTGTACAATCCGGGCCAGAAAGGCTGGGAGGAATGGATGGGGGATGGGAATGAGGACTTGGCAATGTACGGTTATTCATCCCGATGGGACGAAACAGCGGCGGTTCATCCCTTAGAAGCAGCGGCAATGGCTTTGGCCTATCGTTCCATTCCTGAGCCGCGTTCGATGCCCGTCTTTGCCCTGGCCGCCGCGATGTTTTTCATTACCCGCAGGCGTTGAAAAGCTTTTTGGATTCGATACTTGACAAACGAGGGGCGGTTTCGTACTCTTTGGAGCAGTTTTCGCGGGCGTAGCTTAATGGTAAAGCCCCAGCCTTCCAAGCTGGTTATGTCGGTTCGATTCCGATCGCCCGCTTCCCTATAAACTTTGATCGCATATAGTTTGACAAACTCGAATCAAACCAACCAATATTCATTAAGATTTGCTTCTTAGTCTCCTTGAAAGGATAATTGTTTTTTGAAATCTAGGGTTTGCTTTCGATTGTCGAAGATTGTTTCCTTAGTCCCAACGTCAGTCAAACCCTGCGATTGGAAATGGATGCTTTCAAAAAAGCATGAAGGGGATTTCTGATTGCAAAATCTGCCTGTCGCTGCCGGCACTTTTCAGTATCAAGGCATTTCCGAAAGTTTCTGCGAGCGGTTGCAGGGCAAAGAGATGGGTCTTCTGCCGTGCTTTGTTCCATGCTACTTTTCTTCTGAGAAAAAGTCTGTCTTGCACAGATAGCCCGAAAGGAGGATGAGATCTTTTTTCGTTTTTTTCTAAAAATTATTTAAAAACACTTGAAATGAAAAAGAGAATTTTTAATTTATTAAAACAGCAGATGGAGTTTTTTATTTGAGGACAGAGAGAAAACAGAAAGAATCTGCTGGCGGTGAGCTCTCATTGCAAGGGTTGTGCCGGCGAGAAGAAGGGAACGGGGAGAAGGCAGAGGGGCCGCCCAATGCGGTTCTTCCATTTGCTGAAGTCCAAATTGAAGGACGGTTTGAGGGCAAGGGAGTTCTGCCGCCGTTTCGGGGAGCTACCCTGCGAGGCGGGTTCGGGTACCATCTCAAGCAGACAGTTTGTCATCGAAAGCAAAGCACCTGTCAGGACTGCATTGTTCGAACAACTTGCGCATACAGCTGCATCTTTGAAGGAATTCCCCCGCAGGACCGGCAGATCATGCGGCTTTATCCCTATGTCCCGCAACCCTTTACACTGCTGGTCAATTCTGAAGACCCTGTCCAGATTAAGCCGGGCGACTTGTTTTCTTTCGGCATGCGTCTTTTCGGCAGGGCCCTCGAATTGTTCCCTTATATTGCCTACAGTTTCATCGAAATGGGCAAAGAGGGGCTCGGCAAAGATCGGATTCCTTTCCAAATTACCCGAATTGTCCAGCCGTCCTTCGGGGTGGAGATATATCATGAGCAGGTGGCCTGTCTCCATAAGGTCCAGACGGAGTATCCACAGAATCTGCTTCCAGTCTGCAAACGCATCCGGGTGGATTTTGTCACCCCAGTGCGTCTTCGGATAAACGGCCGGGAACCGTCCACCCTCCGGTTCGAGGATTTGATTCGTGCGATTGTCCGGAGGTTCTCTATTTTGACCTATTTCTATGGAACCCCAACAGAGAATCTTTCCGTTGATTATTCGGCGGCTGCGGCCGTGACATCCGTTTGCAGCCAAACCAAACCAATCGAGTTCCGCCGATATTCCGGCAGACAGAAACGCCCTGTTGAGATGAGCGGACTTATCGGAAGTGCGATTTATGAAGGCAATCTGGAGCCGTTTTTGCCCTGGCTCTCGATCGCCCGGATTATCGGTGTTGGAAAGGCGGCCAGCTTCGGCTTCGGCCGCATCCAGATAACCCCTTTGCAAGAGGATAAACATGATGCAGAAAGAACTGATTGAACTGTGTATCGGGGCCATCCTCCACGACATTGGCAAAATCGGTGAGCGGGCTCGCATCATACTTTCCGCGCAGTCTGAAAGGTTGAAACCGTACATCTGTCCGACAGAGAAAGACGGCAATTACGGCTATCTTCACGCTGCCTGCACCAACGAATTTATGGAAAAGATAAAAAATAAGCTGCCGCGTGAACTGGACGCTTCGAAAATTGCCAATATTGCCTGCTATCACCACAAGCCCGATCAAAACAATCCTCTTCATTATCTTGTTCAAACAGCAGATTGGCTCTCTGCCGGACAAGACCGGGCAGAAGGCCAAAAAGACGACTCATCCGTTCCGCGCGATGCAGGAATACGCGATTTTGCCAACAGCATCTTTGCCGGGATTACCCCGATTGTCAAAAAGGATTGGAAAAAGCCTGAGTCTGTCCATCTGCCGCTGATTCCTCTGGAACTGAATGAAAAAGTCTTCCCTTGTTCCGCTTCTGCGAATCCTGTTGGGGGTCATAACCTTCTGTGGGCCAGCATCTTAGGACATTTTGAGCAGCTGGAGCCGACGAATCCTGCTTTGTTTATGAACCAGCTGATTTGGGTTTTTGGGCTTTACTCCTGGTCTGTGCGAAGCCACCGAAGCCAGTTTGCGGAAATTTCGCTGCTGGACCACTCTTTGACGACGGCGGCCTTTGCCTGTGCCCTTTACCAGTATCACAGCAGGACCAACACCATGACCGAAAAAGACATTCAGGACTACAAGCCCAAGAAATTCCGTATTGTCCAGGGCGACCTGAGCGGCATCCAGTCTTATTTGTACGATGCCGCTTTGGACAATCCGTCTGGCCTGAGCAAACGCCTCCGTGCCAAATCGTTTTATTTGAATCTGATTACGCGTCTGGCCGGTTCTCTGCTCTTGCAGAAGGTCGGCCTGCCGGAGGTCAACCGCATTATCGATGCAGGCGGAAACTTTACCCTGCTTGTCCACAATACACCCGATTGCCTCAATATCCTCAAAGAAACTCAAAAGCAGATTGACGACTGGTTTCGGTGTACCTTTGCAGGCAAACTCCATCTGAATCTGTGCTATGAAACTGAATTAAGCGGCGAAGACTTCCGGAAAGAGCGTTTTTACGAAATCCAGCAGAAACTGGCCTGGCAGATGGATAAAACCAAAAGGCAGGCTCAAAGAGCCGTCCTGGCTGATGGGACCTGCTGGAGTCCGGCCGCCTTCCTGCCTCCAATCGACCCATCTTTGATTCCCAAAACTCCATCGGAAGAAGGGGAAAATTCAGAAAGATTTCCGGAAAACCAATTTTTTAAAGAATTGGGGGGCAAACTGACCAGCGGAAACTTTCTGATTGTCTCCACGGCTGCTGTTCCAGGCGGATTCAGTGAAGAACTGGCTCGTTTGCCGCTGGCCCATCCGTTTGATGCCTACTATTTCGCCGTTAAAGGGGCCCCGGCCGCTTCCGCCGACATCACCGGCTGCTTCGAGCTGGTTCCGGGCAATGAATCCAAATCCCTCGGCCAGACACGCTGCGGCCTCCTGCTGGCCAACTACATTCCCCGGCAGACGGAACAGGATCGGCTGCTCTACGAATTTCCGGAGATTGCCGACTGGCTCCGTCAGCAGTTCTCAGAGGAGAACGAATCCGTTTACAGCAGCGGCCAGCCCAAATCCTTCGCTCAGCTCTGTGCCGATTCGTTCAGAATCTGCAAAACAGGAGAAAAAATTGCGGTTAAAGGAGAGCCCCTGCTGGCGGTTCTGAAGGCTGACGTGGACCGACTGGGGATGCTCTTTTCCAAAACCCTCGAAAACGCCGAAGCCCCGCTGAGCTGGTATATCTCCCTGTCCCGGCAGCTGAACCTGTTCTTCTGCGGCATTTTGCCCGGCTGGTTCCTCAATCCGCCGAAGGAGTATCCCGAGTTTCGGAATATCTACACTGTCTATGCGGGCGGCGATGACCTCCTTCTGGTCGGCCCGTGGACCACGATGCTTAAGTTCGCCGCCTTCCTCTGCCGGAAGTTCAAAGAATATGTCTGCGGACATCCGGAAGTCTCCATCTCGGCGGGGATTGCTCTCTGCCACAGCCGCTTCCCGCTTTCTCAGGCTGCCAAACAGGCCGACGAGGCCCTCGACAATGCCAAGAAAACCAGAGACCGCATCTGTGTCTTTAACACCGTTCTGACCTGGGAGGCCTTTGAGCAGGCGATCGGACGGGATGTCAGCTTTTTTGATCAGATGATTACAGAAGATGGCGCAGAGGGCATCAAGGCCGCTAAGGGTTTCATCTACCGCCTTCTCCGTTATGCGAAAACCGCCGAAGAGTGCGTCGACGCCGGCAAAACGCCGGTCAATCTCCGCAAGCTCCTCTGGCGTTCTCACCTGAAGTACGATATAGCCCGAAATGTCAAGCCGGTCGATACTGGCGACAGGCAGCCTGCCGGTCTTCGCCGTATTGAGGAACTTACCGCCCTCACGGCCGATGATGCAGGAAAAGACAAAATCCGGCGTCTCAAAGTCGCCGCAACATATTGTCTCTATCTGAACCGTTAACCTAATTTTTGGAGGATTT
>DAOSUR010000035.1 GCA_035378985.1 Anaerohalosphaeraceae bacterium | reverse complement strand
AGTTGCGAATATCTTTGGCTTCGTCGTCCTCATATCCTTCATAGCCGATGGCCCGCGTGACGGACAAATCCTCCGTATCCTCCTGCCAGTCCTGCCCGACAAGGATCAGCTTGCGAACCGTATATCCGTCCGCCGAACTGTCATACGCCGGCACGGCTTTGATCCGTGCCCACTGAAAGCTGCTCGGCGCCGACTCCCGCCGCACGGCCCGGGTCGTCTGGGCCCATTCCATCGGCCGCAGCAGTTCCTGCAGCATTTGGATCTGCGATACCATTGCTTACTCCAGCGGCATCGGCAGCGGACCGATGCCCTGCGTCAAACCGCCTTCCCCGCCCGTCTTTCCCCACGGCAGATTCCCGCCGCCCAGCAGATCATCCGGCGGACTCGGTGTCGCATTTGCCGCGCCTTTCAGACGCCAGGTATAGACCCCGTCCCGCAGCGTCGTCGGCACCTGCAGAAAGGCAACCCTCAGGTCGCTGTTGTACGGCACCGGTATCACGGTGTTGGTATATGACGCTGACTCCACCGGCACCTCGCCGCCTTCGCCGCCGTTGGCCGTCAAATCAAAGACCTTCGTCCCGTCATAGCTGAAGATCTGCCAGTACAAGGAGGCATACCCGCCCAGGTCCTCCCCCTTGCTTCCGCAGAAAACCGGCCGCACTCGTTTGTAGTCCATCCTTTATCCCTTTCTGTTAATTGCGTTTTCCAAACAGAATCACTTCACACGCGGCATCCTTCTCCGTGTCCGCGTTTTCGATCACAATCGTCTCATTTGTTCCGACCGCCGCCCCCGCGCCGAACGCCAGAAAGGCCGCGCCGCCCGGCGGAATCAGAATGCCGTTCTGGCTGCCTCCCAGCGCCGCAAGTGTTCCTTTCAGCTGAATCGCCGCCGCCGTTTCTGTCCCGCTGTTGCGGACAATCACCGCCGCCAGCGTCTCATAGGCCGCCGGCTCGCCGAACTGGTCCAGCAGCGACCCGTCATCCAGCACAAGCTGGAGGCTGTTCTGGGCCTCCAGCGTCCCGGTCAGCGGCGTCATCGCATCCGCACTCAAGAGCATCTGGATATAGCTCCAGTTCAGCGACGCCTGGGCCTTGAGCATCGGCAGATCCTTGCTGTCTGAGGCCGCCGCCGTCAGTTTCAGCATCCCGTTTAAAGCCATAATAATTTCCCTTTTAAAACCGTTTTACCGGATCTCCGCAAAACGCAGATTCCGTGTTATCAAGTGCTCTTTCTGGTTCTGCACATCGTAAACAATCTGCACAATTTCCGGATACATCATTGCTCCATTACGGCTCAGCGACGTCAGCAGATAGTCTCTGCCGGCAAACTTCTCCAGCCCATCCCCCGGCTGAAACGTCGGCATCCCGCCGCCGTCCCCGCACCACATCCGCGCCAGCGTAAAACGCCCGCTGATTGATTTATCCTCGTTGGCCGCGCGGATCTTTTCAATCTGCTCGGCCAGCTTGACCCCCTCGTTGGTATTCCAGGCGGACAATCCGCTGCCGGAAAAGATGCTCGAGTCCGTCCGCAGCGAATAGGTGTAATCGTCCAGCGCCACCGCCGCCGCCTGCGGATACGGGCTGGCCGAGGCCGCCGCCGGCTGCCCGGCGTACAGCAGCCGCTCATCCATCTGCACGCTGGCCGTAATCCGCACCCGCGTGCGCCACTGCGGCCAGGCTCGCTGCTGCAATATGTCGTCGCACAGACTCGTCCAGTAATTCAGCTCCAGGTTGTTCAAGGGGCCGCCGGAGATTTTCCGCTGCTGCTTGTCGAGGATCTCCGACAGATTCGGCTGCTCAATCGCAATGCCGCATTCCGTCCGCATCAGCCGCACCGGCCCGTCAAACCGCTGCCAGCTCTGACCGCTGTCCAGCGACAGCTCGACAATGACGCCGACGCTCTCGAGCGTCCCTTCCAGGTGCGTCAGACACGGCAGAAACCGCCGTGCAAACGGTCCGTACATCCGCCAGCCCGTCTGCGGGTCCGTAATCTCCTCCGCTGGCAATACGGTCGTCCAGTCAAACGGCCCGCCGCGATTGTAGCCGCCGCCTGAATACGCCCCGGTCTCATTGAGCACCCACTTTCGCCCGACATCCGGCCGAAAGTTTCCGCCCAGCGGATGATACTTGGCAAAGAAGGAATACTGATCCGGATTCGTCTCCCGCTGCAGCTGCGCTTCGGTCAGATAAAGGTATTTGCAATTCTCGCTCGTATCCGGCTCCAGCTGGCTGTCCTTCCAGCCCGGCACCAGCGGCACGGTAATCTCATAGACCTTTGGCGCCCCCAGCCCGATCGGCATATTGATTGTCGCATCCAGACTCTCATCAAACTCCGCCGCCCACAGCATCTTTTCCCCGCGTGCAGCCGCCGCCGCAATCGATTCTCCCGGCGCCGGCACATACAGCGTATGCAGGATCGTCCGATTCTGCGCCGTCCGTTCGCTGCCGACGGCATAGCCCGGCTTGTAAAAGACCCATTGCGGACCGGCAGCCGTATACTCCTCCCGCAGCGTCCATCCAATCCGCCCGCAGATCTGCGCCACGGCGTCAATCGGCCGCTTGCGGTCCACATCCACGGAATTGATAACCAGATCAAAGTCCGCATGCTCCAGCCCCGGCAGCGCCGCCGGATTGACAATCGGACAAATCGACCAGATGCGGTTGTGCATCGGCGCCAATAGATACACAATCATCTGCCGCACCGTCCACCATTCGGCATTGGTTCCTCCGCCGAAGATCGGAATCGTGCAGGCTGCCCCGGGCCACCGCTGGTCGTTTTGGATCAGGAAACCGTCCGGGTCTCGATTCGGCCGACCGTCCTCGTTAAAGATGCACGCCCGGCCGCTGAACCACTGCGCCCGATAAGCAATCGCCTGCTGATTGGGCTGCCCCCAGTTGTCGTAGCAGTCCGGTCCGCGTGCCCACACTCCATAAATCGGATTGCAGGTATTGTACAGCCAGCGGTAGTCCATGCAGACAATCACATTGTGCTCCGCCGCCGACTCCCGCTCCGTTCCGCCGGTAAACCCGTTGACGCGGCTGACGAAGACGCCCTCAAACAGCACCGACTCTTCGCCCAATCCGTCATCCGTAATCAGCCGAATCAGATCGCCGGCCGACAGATTCTCGTAGGATTGGTCCCACCGCAGCGACGCAAACCGGATGACGGCCTCATTGGGCCGATTGCCGTGGTTGAGGGTGATCTTCTCAGCGCGTCCGTCCGGCAGCGTCGCCCAGCCGGAGCGGATTCGCCCGCTCACCACATTGGCAAACTGCACCAGCACCCGATTGGCGTGTCGGCTCAATTCCGTCATACAAGCCCCCGCAGCGTGATCTCATATCGCGCCAGACATCCGCCCGGAACCGGAACAAAGATTCGTCCGTTCGCCGACGGCACCAGCCGAAAGTTTTCAAAGATGCAATTCAGGTAAGTCGTGCCTTTATAGAAATAATCCGCCGGCTCCGCCGCCTGCAGGGCCTCCAGATTCTGGGCAATCATAACGGCGTTGTTTCGTGCCTGCTTATAGGTGGTCCCCGTTGCCCGGATGACTCCGCTGATCGGAAGCTCAAATCCGCGTGTCCCCAGAGCGATCGTCGCCAGCCCGTGTGCCCCGGCAAATCCGAGATACTGCCGCTGCATCCGCCGGTTATTCAGTCCGACGGTCAGTTCGCTGCCCAGCAGTGTCTGGAGGTCATAAGCCATCACTTCGTCTCCAGCTGATAGCGTCCGTCTTTGTTAAACTCCCCGACGCGCGGGCTGTTGCCCGGGTCCGGCAGATGATAATGCACATCCCGATGCTCATGGATCTCCACCGGTGCAAAGGAATAACCCGGCACCGTCCCCGCCTTCATCAATCCTTCCTGCAGCCGCTCAAAAAACGTCTTCGGCGAAACCCCCATCGCCGCGACTTTTTCTCCGATTCTCCGCTGCAACTGAATCAGATAAGCAGGAATTTTGGATTCATAATCCTCCGCCGCCATCGATTCGATTTCTACGGCATATTGCGCCGCCGTCACATCCTGCGCCTTGACGGCCTCAATTCGCCGCTTCGTCGCCAGGTACTCATCCATCAGCTTGGTGATCGGATCCGCCGAAAAGGCCGCCGCAACCCGCTCGCTAAGAATGTCCTTTTGAGTGGCCCCGGCGGCCTCCATTTTTTGGATGGCCTCCGCCAGCGGCTTGGGTTTTTTCAGCAGATTCAGCAGGGCGTTGGTCCCCATCGTCCCGCCGACCAGCCCCTCCATCGTCTCCATTGAGATTGGCTGCTGAGACATCTGCTGGAGAATATTTAAGATTCCTCCGCTTGTCGCAATGCCCCGCTCCTCCAGCTGTGCGCGGGCCTCCTTGCTGGTCAAGCCCCGCAGTACCGCCACCAGTCCGCTGGCCGCCAGTGTCGGGTCGCCCATCTGCTGCGTCAGAAAATTGAGCATCCCCAGCGTCTGCTCCGTGGTCAGCCCAGCCCCCAATCCTATCGGCAGCACGCGGTGCAACTCCTGCGGCGCCAGCAGGTCCGTCAGAAGGTTCTGGATGCGGCGCGGGTCCTGAATCCCCGTCTGCCGCATCATCGTCAGATAGGACTGCACGATCGATTCGAGCGGCCGCTGCGGTTCCTTATAGCCGCTCTCAATCGCCTCCTTAAAGATTTTCATCTGCTGCTCCGCCGTCAAGTCCGCTCCCCGCTGCTGCAGCAGATACCAGGCGCTGGCCACCTCCTCAAACGGCCGCCGCGCCTCCACGGACAGCTGCGCGACGGTCTTGCGGGCCTCGGGATTCTGCTGAAGGAATCGGTCCGCCAGCTGCAGCTGCAAAAAAGCGTTGTGCTGCCGCTCCTGCAGCTGCACCGACTCCCGCATCAGGTCCACCTGCTCGCGCAGGGCCGCCGAGGCCTCGCGGATCGCCACCGTCAGCAGGGCCAGGCTTGACGCCCACCGGCCGATCTTGCCGATGAGGCTGCCGGCTGTCTCATCGGTCCTGCGGCTGCTCTGCTGCATCTGGTCAAAGTCGTCAGCCGCCGAGACGGCCTTCCGCCCGGCATCGACGGCGGCATTGCCGACCTTCTCCTGCGCCGCCGCCACCTCTTCGATGAGCCGGCGGGTTTCTTCGGCCCCCTTGGCCCGCAGATGGATGGTGATGTCTTTTTCCGGCATCCGTGCCTCTTTTATTTTTATCCAATTCCCGTGCTACGTCCGCCGGGCGAAAACAGATACCCCTGCCCGAATCGGTCTGTAATCATCTTCTGCCTCCGCTGCACCTCCCCGATCAGCTGCTTGGCTTCGATTTTTTTCTGCTCCAGAAATTTCCGCCACACCGCCGCATCCTCCGTCAGCCAGTAGCCGTCCCAGTTGGTGCTCACAATCCATTCGCCTTCTTCGCGCAGCTGCTTAATAATCGCCCGCACCTGCCGGCGTTTGGTCTCATGGCTTCCGCCCAGCCCCAGCCACTCGGCGATCTGGATGGCCGTCATCGGCCCGGCCGCGCGGCTCAGCAGGATCATC
>DAOSUR010000034.1 GCA_035378985.1 Anaerohalosphaeraceae bacterium | reverse complement strand
TGGAGATGTTTTCTAAGCAATACGGCCCGGCCTATTTGGACAGATTAGATCCCGGCGGCTGCGTTTCCGGCCATCTTTTCTCCTTCGGCGGCCAGTGGCCCAGCGGACAGGCCCCGCCGGAGGCCCACCATTCTTGCAGATTCTGCCGGGTTCCATCGGGTTTGATTCCGAGCAGCAGGCAGACCGAGCAGGCCCTGAAAAACGTATCCCGCTCATCTTGATGCCTCCCGCTTGGCCCGGGACAGGTCAAGCAATAATCCCGAAATGATTTGATGGGGGTCAGCTCAGGAGCACTCTGTCCCTGCAGATTAATCATCTGCCGCTGCTGATACCGCTCGATATTACGTTTGATTTCCGGGGGGAAGTTGACTTCTTCTGGTCTGCCATGACAGACTTTTACACAGAAGAACTTCGGGACAATCAGCCCGATGACCTGGCACATCCGCCCGCCGGTGAAGGAATCACAGAATCTCTTTCTGTCCTCTTTGTTATGGATTACATCTATGTCCATTATAGATATTCGCAAGTGTCGGCTGCCTCATACCAGTACAATGGCCAGTCAGGACCGGTCTGAGGCCGATTGGTCATGTCTGAGATATGTGCGGTATAGCAGACATAGTGTACACCGCTGACCGAGACACCATCGCCGACGTGGTAGTCTTTCGATACGGTCCAGGCGGGGTAGGGCTCGCCATCGACGTATTCCACATAGGCCGTCCCATTGATTCCGAGGCGTTTGGGATAGGTGTTGTTTGGGTTCACGTGGAAATAACAATACGTCTGGCTGTTCTGGACAGAGACATCGGTATTGATGCATCGGGGCCTGGGGGATGTGAGGGGTCTGGCCCCTTCGAACAGGATTGCCGTCGTCCTCGTTCCCATTCCGGAAAATCCCTTTCCGATCTTCATGCTGATCATCATCTTATTAGTGTCCGAAGTAAGCCACAAGAGGATCTGGAACTTGGTCAAAGTTCCGCTGCTGTAAACCTCACCAGAACAGGTGGAGTCCGTATATCGTGTCCAGGGGACGGAGACATTCAGGCACAGTTCCCAGGCACAGAGAGGGGAAAAGAAGACAGAGCGGCTCAGAAGGAACGCCCCATTCAGCAGGCCAGAGAGCGGCAGATGAACCGAATGAATTGAATCCATTGCCTTGATGCAGGGCCCGCAGAACTCAATCCCGCTGAAGGTGACTTTTACAAAATCCGGGATTTTCTGGGGCCACCGGCAGACCTGACAATCCTTAAATGGATTGCAGCAGTGAGCAATCAGGTCTTCGATAGAATCGAAGCCCTCGATTTCAAAGACAGGCTTCACGACACCATCGACTACTTCTTCGCAGCCAATGACCCCTGACGGGCACCCTTCAAAGAGTCCTGTATCGTAATACAATCCAAAATTGATGTATGGAATCCGGACTTGGTCAATGACGAAGCATCCGATTCGATCTAAATAATTGGGGCAGGGGCAGGCAACGCGCGGCCGGAGGCGTTTCAGGGTGCCATAATCTTTGTCATAACAGCCGTATATCTTTATCATAGCCCCTCCTTACTAACTGCTGCAAATATAAAATGGAATATTGGTCATTTCGGCAGCCACCCAGATTCCGCTGACTTTCTGGGCCCATACGTATGAAAGGCGGTAATTATCCAGCTGCGATGCCGGATGGCAAAGGATTTGCACCGAGCCATACGATCCATCCACCCAGACCCATCCTTCTCCAAGGATCTTATGCGTACCCTGCATGGGATTTTGGGATAGGTCGGTCAGCAGGAAACATTCCGGCTTGTCGCCGCCGCCGCCACTGCCGCCGAATCGGATTACAGCCCATTTTTGTCCGGTTCCAGATTCTTTCCACAGGATTGTACAGGGCCCGGAACTGCTGCTTGCCAGGCATGCAGAATCCCCCTCTGCAATGTCGGCGAATCGATGGCTTTCGTCTCCAACATTGATCTGGGCCAGGCATACCCCAGCCCCCCACGCCAGCCCGATACGACCGCTGTCTATCGGTTCGGCACACACCACAAACCTGCCGGAACTATGAGCGCTCACAGCCGGCGTGCCGCCCAAAAGGGCTACCTCCTGTTTGAACATGGTCAAATTGCCGGACGGCTCGAAGATCACCCCATCGACCCCAAGAATCCCAAACTGCCCGACCGCGGCATCGCTGGTATTCTTCACACGCACCAGGTTTCGCCCATCCAGAAAGAACGGTTCCTGTCTGCCGGCCATCCCGTGCTGCTGGGAGCGGTGGGCCATGGCTGCATCAACAAAGGCATTATAGGCCGCCGTCGAGATCCGCAAGGGATCGCCGATCTTGACCTTTCCGATGGATGTTTCAAGCATTTTTCACCTCGTCTGCGTCCTTGTAAAAGTTTTCACCGAACTAAATGACAAACCTTTCCCTTCCGAGATAGCATTCCCAGCACAAGGGTATATCGTAAACGCTAACAGCGGCAATTCGGTCTTCATGGTGCTGGCAGCAGTATTTCCATTTTCTTTTTTCCATCATACGTGCAGCCGGCTGAAATCCCCGTACTCATAGACCTGCTCGATATGCACAGAATGCGGACGCTTGATCATCGAGCCGGCAGAAGCATCCTCTTCGTCAACATACTGTACCCACAGGTACTCCCAGCCCTTCTTGGTGATCCCCGTGATGTCTCCAATGGTGATGTCCGTCCGGTTTGGGCTGGCGGCAAACCGGTAGGTGATTTCCCAGTCGCCGCCTTTTCGCATCGAGCCGCAGGCCCCAAGAAAAAGCACCTCACCGGCGTTATAGCCGTTCCACGACGCCTGATTGACCTTTCCGGTAAGGTTGTAAAGTACCTGCTTGTATGCCTCGCTAACAGCGGCATCGCTCTCGTAGTTTACCAGCCCGAAATTGTAAACGGGCACCGCAATATCGACCCCTTCGATATTATTTCGTGAAACCCCGATAGCCCCCTGAAAGTTTGGGGGCGTATAGCCAGGCCGTGCATAGCGTGCAACCGTTGCAATGGATTGGGTGATATGCTGTGTGCCTCCTCCGGTATCGAATTGATATATTTTTGCTCCTGTGCCGTGCTTGCTGACGTATCCGTACCGCACCTCCCCGTACCACATCTCATCAGTTACAGCGGAAACCTGCCAGGTAAGCCGCGGTATTTCATTGAAGAGATAAGGAGATTCGGCCAGCAGAGCACTGAGGGCCTCGCTCTCGCTCTCGGTTCCCCTGATAACATACCGCAAGACAGCCCTCGGATTGTATCCAAGCTGGACATCCCTGGAGCCGGCCAACAGTTCTTTAACGCTTATGGTCATCTTGTTTTTTTCCGTTCAATCACAAAAACGCAGCGCCTTCTTCTGTGTTTTCCGCTATTTTTCTGGTGTTGCGGGCGGTTTCTGCGGTTGCCTCGGCAATTCTCTGCGCCACCCCGCCGGCTCCAAGCCCGTACAGGGCGGCACTGGAGAAGGTTCCCCTGGCCGTTGCACCCTCCAGCATATCCCTGACCTGTGCCCGTGCAGATTGGGCAGCGTCGAACGCAGCCTGTTTCGGCGGTTCAATTTCTTCCCCCTTGCTTACCTCTTTTGCCTGTTTCACTGCCTCCTCCCATTCCCTTTTGGCCTCCTTCAGTTTTTCTGCGATTTTCTCTACCTCCTCCTGATGTGCGGCCTCTATGTACTCACCTGTTTTCAGTCTTTCTCTCGCAATGTCCTCCAGGGCTGTTTCATAATCTCCCCCCGCCTGATCTCGCATTTGCTGCCTTCTGCTCTCTGTCTCTTTCTTTTTTTCCTCCAGTTCAATGTCTATTTTTTCAAGGCCACCCTGCAACTCTTCATTCAAGCCGCTTGCAAACGCCTCACTGTCCCAGTTTCTATCAACCAGAGACATCATCCAGTTGTAGACCTTGGCCAGGGCCATGGCGGTTCCTTCGATGGCTTTCTTCCACCACGACACAAACGTATCCCATGCATTTGTTGCCGCCGCCGCCGCCTCAATCATCCCAACCACAATCCCATGCTGCACAATTTCCCAGGCCGCCAACGCTCCATAAAACGCATCATACGCTATTTCCGCAAACCAGAACCTGAAATCAACCCACTTTTTGCGAATCTCATTTATCCCCTCCTCAAACTCCATTTTGATTGTCAGCCAGGCAATCCTCATCGCCAGCCCAAGATCCCCCTTTGCGTAGGCCGCAGCTATGCCCTCCCACGCCTCAATGGCGGCCGATTTCAGATCGGAAAACTTCGACGACAAAAATGAGATTGCCTTGCCGCCGGCCCCGCTTGTGTACAGAAGGGCCCCCGTCAATCCGCCAAGGGCGGCAACCGTCAGCCCTATGGGCGAGGCAAGCATAGCAAAGACGACAGAGAGGGCCTTAAACGGCAGCAGCAGTGCGGTTATCAGCACACGCACGGTTCCCAAGGCGAAAGCCGCCACCTTAAACGCTATCCCAAGCCCAACCAAAGCCATACCGGTTGCAACGATTGCAGCGGCGGCGGCACCGCTCACAGCGACCAATACTCGATGTTCATCAACAAGCTCAATAATTCTCTTGCTGATTGCGGCAATCACGTCCGCTGCAATGGACAGCGGCTTGGAGATTGCCCTTCCAATGGCAACAGCAATCCCCTCGAAAGCAGAAAACATACGCCGTAAGGCCCCGCCAAGCCCGCTATCCATCACCTTTGCGGTTTTCGCCGCCGTGCCGGCAGCATTGTCAATCGCCTCAATCAGTTCATCAAACTGTGCTGTTGTCAGTTTGGCCCCTGCTCCAATGGCCCGCACACCAAAAAGTTCATTCAAAATGCTTAAGCGTTCGACATCCCCCATGTCTTTTGTCGCTGCCCCAAGGTCTCTCATAATATCCGCAAGGTTTCGAAACCCGCCGCTGCTGTCTTTTACGACAACGCCGAGCTCCTTGAGTTTCTTGATAATTTTCGGGTCGGACATTCGGAGCATGATGTTTCGGAAGGCCGTGCCGGCCATGGATCCCTTTATGCCGAAGTTTGCCAGTGTCCCAAGGGCCTTTGCTACATCCTCCACCGTCAGCCCAAAATCCAATGCCGTCGGGGCGGCGTATTTCATGGCCTCCCCAAGATCGGACAGCGTCTGGGCCGAACGGTTCGCCGTGGCAGTCAGCACGTCGGCAATCCGCTGCATCTCACTTGCTTCCATCCCAAATGACCGAAGGGTGGACGCCGCAATATCGGTCGCCTCAGACAAGTCGGTGCCGGTTGCCCTGGCAAGGTTCAGGATGGAATCTATCGAGTTGTCAATCTCCTTGACGGAAAACCCAGCCCTGGCAAGGTTCAGCATCCCAGAGGCAACCTGCTGGGCCGTAAACGATGTTGTCATGCCAAGAGATTTGGCCTTCTCCGTCAGCCGTTCATATTCTTCCGCCGTCGCCCCTGAGGTCGCCTGTACGGCCAGCATCACATCTTCAAAGCCCTTATAAATGCCGGTTGAAACGGCAAAAGGGGCAAGAGCAGCAGAGCCGAACGCCGCCATGGCAGCCCCTATCCCCTGGATTTTGGAGCCAAAGGCCCGCAGCTGGCTTTCGGCGGCCCGCAGCCCAGCCACAAAGCGGCTGTTGTCGGCAAACAGCTCGACATAGGCCCTTCCCGCTCGAATTGCACCTGCCTGACCAGCCACAGAATCAGTCCTTCCCTGTAAACGCTCGACGCATCAAACCAATATTACTTTTGCTAATCTCAATCACTCGGTCGGTTTTCTTTCGGGCATACGGATTGAAATCATCCGGTGTAAACACTCTCCCCTTTTTGGGATCGCGGTTCACATTGGCAATCAGTGCCATTATGCTGCTTGTATGCGCCCACTGGCTTTCGAATCGGCCCTCCGACATCCAGACCAATTCCCGCAAGGTCAGCGGTAGTGGATTTACCCCGATTACCCCTGCGAGCTTCCAGACGCCAGCCCAAACGCTTTCAGAACCTCGTTTTGGGTGTCGATCCTGTCCACAAGCCCCTCTGCGTTCTGCACGGCAAGCCGAATCATTTCCCTCTGTTTTTGCACCATCTTTGCTCGATCCGGTCTGCCGCTTTGCTGGAAAAAATAGATAAGTTCCTCGTAGAATGCCTGCATCGCTTCTCGTATTGCATCCCCGCCGAGCGACTCGCCGAAGTCGATATCGCTTACAGCGTTCTTTTCCGCCTGCGGCTCACACAGCACGTACAGGACATCGCAAAGCAGCATCGCGTCCGCTCCCAGCCGCGTCAGGAGGGGCGGCTCCCCTCCTTCGGGCTCGAGCAGATTGACACCGAGTTTTTCCAGAACCCTTTTGGCCGAGCCGATTGTCAGCGACAGCTCCCATCGCCTCCCCTTTGCATCCTCAAACGCCTTCATTTGCACGTCCCTTTCATTTGCACGTCCCTTTCAAATAAATTGCCACAATCTCACATCCGGCAATGTGCAACTCTCCGGAATCCGGCTCGCTTTCCAGGTCTCCCCACATTTTGTTTTTACGAAACCATTCATCTTTCGGGCTCCGGATTAGCCTTTCATAATA
>DAOSUR010000033.1:7047-8560 GCA_035378985.1 Anaerohalosphaeraceae bacterium | reverse complement strand
CGGTATCACCGGCCGTTCCCTTGATGCGGATCTCGGCCAGGTTCACTCGCTGGAATGTATGCCATTCCCCAGGCACCAGCGGCACATCTTGGCCGCTGTCTCCCTTCAGATAGACCGGCTGACTATTGGCCGGCGGGGCGGACAGCGTGATGGTCGCCACCAGACGCTTGCTGGCCAGCGGCTGATACTGCGGCGTAACCGAAATGACACGAGCAATCAGATTGTTCATAGCAAGACCCCGCTATTCTTGATATTTCCAAAAAACACATTCATTTTATGCCTTCTTGTACCACTTGCCCCAGTTCGACAATTTCGCCGTCACAGACACCGTAATCGCTTCTTCCAGCGGCTCACTGCGGCTGAAATTCGTGATAGAAAAGTTCCCGCAGGGGCCTTCGGCACCTACCGTGTCCGGGTCCTCACTGATGATAGCCAGACTGATTTCTCCGCTGTTCAGCCACGCGTTTTTAATGGCCTCGAAACCGGTATCCCCCGGCTTCCATACCATCTCAAACTCGACAGAGCACTCCCGCAGAGTCGCCGCCGTGGCCCGCCAGCCCTGATTGCCTCGCGTCGTAATATCGGCCTCGCCCGTCTCGTGATTGATCGTCACGTCCCGGACATTTGTCAACGCCGTCATGCCGCCGCCCGAGGACGGATCAAGGGTGGAGGGATCGGCTGCCGCAGGAGTTTGATACAGGATAACCGCTTCCATACCGAGTTTATACGTCGTTGCCATATCTTTTTCTCCAAATCAAAATATTGTTATTGAATGCTTTCACGCCACAGGCGTCCGAGTTGCTGTTTCCCCTTCTCAAATGCCGGATGCATATAGGGCCGAGGGGCAATACGAACCTTCCTGAATTTCCGCTCGATTGGGTCGTATGCCTCAGAGATTCCGCCGTACTCGAGTACGGAAGGTACACTGATAGGCCCCTTTGACAAACGGACAGGTCCAATCACGACAGACTTCACAGGCGGATCGAGCGAGTAATAAATGAATCGCTTCAGCAGACCGGTTCGGCTATAGGGCGGGTCTCCAGGTCGGCTTGTTCGCAGCATCCTAACATTACGACCGTCAATGCTTGACCATTTGTCCTTCGGGGCAGGACGAATAGACCATTGAGCAGCTTTTCGGACATATGCACCAAACTTTGCGAACACAGTCCGTGTTCGTTTGTCGAGATAATCAGTAACGGTCTTACGATCAAAAAAAAGACTCGTTACCTTTGCAACGTTGCTCTTGCCTGTCTGTATTTTTTTTGAAATATCAAATGAAATCATAATTTACATTTATCGCAAAAACTCAATTTCATACGGAAGCGCATTACGCTTCTCAGGCCAATAGTAGTACGCACGTTTAGGGATTTGTTCCTTGTTCGCACTCTGATAGCCATCGTACACGAGCAGAATGTACCGCCTGCCCTTCATCAGTCTGGGTATCTGTGCAATAAACTGGTTTGACTGACTATGCCTGTTTGCTTTTATGCACGCCTCAGACCACAGGACAGAA
>DAOSUR010000033.1:0-6947 GCA_035378985.1 Anaerohalosphaeraceae bacterium | reverse complement strand
AACTGAGTACAACGGCAAATTTTGAAAAAGTTCTCATTTTCTTTCACTCCGCAGTTTTGTAGGATATTTTCACAACGCTTGTAAAAACCTTGTGGTCAAGCAGATGTTCAACGGAATACAACGGGCTAATCTGGCTTCGTGCCCAGCATGCATAATCAGCCAAAGCCAACTTTTTCCTTCTCAGGTAGTCGGCTATTTCCTTCGTCAAACCTATCAGTGTTTCAATATCATCATCGCTGCCAACATTCACTTTCTTCTGGACAGCCACATCAATTCCATACTCAGCAAGCACAGAACTCCTGCTCAGCGAAGAATATGATACTTCAGACGGGACAACTGTCACTTTAAGTGATACAAGATCCTTCTGTTCGAAATACGGCAGCAGAATCCGTTCAGCTGTAAAATCCAAACTGAATCCGGCTTCAGAATTGTTCAGTTCAGAGACGACAGCATCGGCTATGTCAACAGCGGTTGTCATTTTTTTTCCTTCTCCCGCTCCCGCGTTGTGTCGATCAGATAATCGACCTTCGCTCGTATATCGGAAATGGCAGAGATATTGTTTTCAATCCTGGTGAGGGTTTTTTCAATGTTCCTTTGGTTCTCGGTCTGGGCCGAGATCCATTTTTCTATTTCATTGATTTTTGTCTCGTGTATCTGAATTACTCGTGTGTTATCACTAATCATTTTGTAAACAATTCCGCATGCAAACACGATGGACAGCACAGTTGCCGCCAACTTAAGCCACGATGTCTCTTTGATCTCTTCTATGATATTTTCGGATTCCATTCTCATCTCATAATCTTACGCCGAAAATCTGGTGTGAATCCTGTAGGTATTGCCGTGCGGGTCACTCCATCGCCAGCATCCATCGTCAGCAAGCCGCACAACAGAATATGTACTACCATTATAGTCGATCTCGTCGTCGGGCCCGGGCACAACAGGGACGTCGTCAATCACCATGTCTTCGGCGGCAATTAAAAAATCAACTGTATGAGACCCGACTCGGACAGACTCTTCGACACCTACATCGTATTTGGTCTTTCCGATTGTGGCCGAAACGGAAATCTCCTTCTCTCCACGCCTGTAAACGACAGGAACGGTCATGAACAACTTTCGCTGCTCTTCAAGGAACCTTAATCCGTCTTTCAGCAAATCAGCCATAAATCAGCTATTTCTTTACAAAAAGTGCCTGCGGCGACATCTCGCCGCAGACACTTGCCCTGAGCAAGAAGACCCTGTTTTATTTCATTTTAATTCGTACGGTAGAATCTTCAGTTGCTGCCGCTGCAACAGAGACTCCAATCTTTTTGTTCACACCGCCTTCGCCTGCTGCAGTGGTTGCAACATTACCAGTTGCATTCCAATAACACACTACACCGATCCCGATAGCCTCGCTCCCTTTCGGGAAATCAAAGACACCTTCGACCTGCAATGCCCCCAATCGGTTCGCCGGAATGCTTCTTGTGGCAACACCGACAATTTCCCCAAGCACAACAACGTCTCCAGCGTTCACATCGGCAGTTGGGACATAATCAATGCTCCGACCCTCGTGTACAAACTTTGCCATAACGATCTCCGTAATAATCTGTTTATCAGGTTATTTTTCAGCACTCACCTAATTCTAATAATTAGGATTAGGCGGTTCCTTTCATCTTAACACCAGCTCGCCAGTCCTGTTTCGCAACGCCGAAGTCGAAGTACCCGCGGAACTGTATGCCGAGCACGTTAAAGTCTGCATCAACAGACTCTACAGTCGGCATCTCCTTGCCGTTTAGAAAACACACTTCAATCACGGCAATATCATTCGGGTCGGCCAGCAGATACCAAGCAGTTGCGCTTGAGCCGGCGATCTTGTTGTTGGAAAGGTAGCGGGACACAACGGGTTTGAACATGCCGGCAAATGGGTTAGTTTCCGGTTCGCCGGATTCGGCCCCGAGTTTAACGCTCGCCATCAGCTGGCGTGCCTTGTACCCCAAGGCACTTGGCACAAGCAAAATCCGCGGATCAACACCAAGCGGGCTGCCGTCCGCGTCCTCTTGCTCGAGGAACATCAGTTCTGCCAACGCCAACCCTTCGACGCTAAGTGCTGTAGTAGCACCCTCCGCATAGTTGTTGCGCGCCGCCGTGAAGAAGGACGCGTTGTCCATGAATTCAGTCCAAAAGACTTTGTTCAATTTTTTGTGCCCGCCGCGTCCAATCTTGACCGGAAGGGAAGTCAACGCGCCGAGGTCATCGTTATACAAATCCTCGCGGGTGATTGTGAACATCTTACCGTGTGTCCTGGCTCGGTTTGTGAATGATTCGTCAGAAAGTGTTCCATGCTTTAATTCGCCGGTAGGTCCAATTTCGTCAAACTCAAACGCCCCAGTCAGGCGATAACTTGTAATCGTTTTGAAATCGTTGACAGCCCGGCGGGCTGCGATCTGCCGCCATACGGACTCTTCACTCTCGAATCCCTGGAGAAGAAACTTGTTTGCAACATTGCTCATGATTCCTGCCAGATCAACCGTGCTGAATGCAGCTTTTACAGGCGGGAACGCCGCCTCGAGCACACGTCTCGGGTCCTCTCGGAAATACATCACACTGCAACCGTTCGCACGAGCGGCCTCCATGATCATCTGCTGAAGTCCAATTCGTCCCTTGTATCGCGTATCGGCGGCCTCAATGATGCTCTCATCGTACTTCTTTACGAGATGATCGGCGGAGATTCCGCCGGACATCAGAGCGGCTGCCTCAAGGACAGATAGCGACTCGACAGGTTTTCGCCCAATCACATTTGGAGCAGAGGGCCGCTCTGCCCGCAGCACCTCAAGTTTCGTCTTGTCCTCTGACCACCCTTCACGGATCGCCTTGGCCTCGATGTCCGGGAACTGTCCGCCGCATGCCGCACGAATTGCGGCGATACGTTCGGCCTCAGCAGCAGCTTCGCTTCGAATCTTGTTTACGATAGAATCGTTGTCGGTCTGCTTAGCTGCCTCAATTTTTTGTGTGGTTTCGACTGTGCCCTCCTCTACTACCTTTGGATCACTCTGGCTGGCAGCAACAACTTCTTTCTTTTTTTCACTCATGATTTTGTTCTCCATTTGTATCTCTTCTTCTTTTGCAGCAGCAATTTTGGCACTTGTATTCTCATCAGCTCCTTGCAGCACAAAACTGATTTCAGAAAGTTTCGATTTAGTAATAACAGTGGCTGGCCCAGTTATTGTCTGGCTGTTTACATTTGCCTTTTCGCCCTTTTGCAGCGAATAATAGTCATACACATCAACAGATATGCTCGCCTGGAACCGATACCCCTTCTTGTTCAGCATAAGAATCGTTTTAACGGTTTCGCTTTCACCTATGACAGGGCCTTCGGCGACCAGCTTGCCGTTTCTTTTCTCGATCGTTTCTACCTGTCCTATCAGATTCTCCAGATCGCTGCGGTGATTGTAAAACACAGGCTTCCCTGCCCTAACCTGCAATCCATTGAGATCGACAACAACAGGATCATCCCACATCGAGACTCGTATTTTTCCGCCGTTGTAAGCGAGTATTTTAAACGTTGGGGTTTTTCCCCCGTCTTCATCGCTTGCCGCAACAATCGTTAATCCATCAAAATCAACAGAATTTAAATTCAGTTTTTTCAGCATTTTCCCCATTTTTGCTTTTACCTTTCTTTACGAGTCCTTTGCAGACCTGCAATATCCAAATCGTCGATACCGAGAGAACGCATTTTGGCCTTCTCTCTCGCAATCTGCTCAAATTCAGTCAACCAATCCTTGCCGCGTCGTGCGTACTCCTCAGCATACGTCGTGGTATGATTCCTGAGGCGTATATTCTGGGCATTTGCCTCTTTTGCTGGATCGACGTGTCCCTCGCTGTCGAAAAACCAGGAATGCTTATATTCAACAAGTCGACGCATAGATTCAGGCAGATAGTCCTCTATTAGCACTGCCTCAGACATCCAGGCGTCAAAAATGCGGTCCAAAACATCCCTCTTCATTTTCGCCTGGGCGACTCTATTTCGACGGAAAAATGTCTGGTGATCCAGCCGACCGGACGCGTAGTTGTAGCCGGCACTATTGCCAGCGGCCACGTTATAGGGCATTGTAAAACCGCGGGCAACCTCATTGATAATCTCCTTTTTGAACTCGCCATATCCGGTTGACGGCTGCTCGGCCTGCATTTGACCGAGTTTCCAGCCCTCCGGCAATACGGTTGCCATTCTTTTTTCGAGTGAGATAACATCCATTGCATCCACGTCGGCCGCTTCCCCGCCAGCCGGAGCGTCGGTAAACAACACCATCGCAAGTTCGGCGGCTGTTTCCGCCGCGGCAAGAACGGCCTCGGTATAACGCCGCAGATTGGCGAACAGTGGCAAACTCGGTGTAGTTTCAGGAACGCCTCTCTTTTGACCGGCCCGTCTCGCTTTGTACCAATGTATGATTTCGCTGGCAGGGTACTTTTTGTACGTCAATTGTTTGTGTTTAGAAAAAGCAAAAATATCATTCGGATGGTCGTCGAGCACGTAATATGCAACAACATTGCCATATTCATCATATTCAATGCCGTCATATATTTTGTCATCGTTTAATTTGTCAAACGGTGTGGATACCATTTCCGGCTCGATTGGTCTAAAATCGAGTTTCACAGGCGTACCAAGATTCGGATTTGTGGTGAGGATAGCAAATGCCTCTCCATCGACGGCCAACCCGACCCTCATAGTCCATAGTTTTCCGGCAAAATCAACTTCTTCGCACCACCGTGCGAACAATTCCTCGACCTTCTGATTCGCTGCAACATTCTCGGTCAGCATTTGCAGCAACGGTCCAGTTCCGACCTGATAATCGGCAAGCGTTTCAATGATACCGCTCAGATAGCAGTTGTTCTCGAACTCATATCTGGAGCGATTTCGCAGGGTAGCCCGCACAGACGGACTTGCAGACGCATTGGGTCCAATACAATCAGCAAGCCCCCAGTGCCGTTCATTATCGGCAGTCGTCTGGGCTGCATCGTACTTCACAGCTGTAATCGGCAGCTTGATAGCACGCCGTGCGGGTTTTCGCTTAAAAAAGTTAAACATATCTTAGATTGCAGCAGGGGGTCTCAGTTTGAAAAACTTCACACCTTTCAGTCCGTCACCGCAAGTTGCGGCCTTGCTCGCAAGGTGTTTGTCCGCCTTAATAAGGTCATCGATTGATACCCGCTCAACAGTCCCAGCATCACCAGATACTTTTTTGGGTGTTGCAACCGCCTCTTCAATCAAGTCCTTTATCGCCATTTGACATCCCTTTCATTTTTTTCAGGCGGATTCTGAGACCGGACATGAGGGTGCTGTCCGGTCTTAGATTTCAATGGCCCGCTCTTTGCGCCGAGACGCATAACCGCTTTCATCCTTTCCAATTATGGCAACGGCCGCGATTAACGGCCGCTGCCACTGCCACATGGAAGGTCCTGTTCATTTATAATATACCGATAGAAAAAGAAAAATGTAAAACAAATTCAAAAAACTTACTATTATTTGTAATTTTTTTTACGGATACGTTCTTCGCTCACATACAGCGCCCCGCAATGTCGGCACTTGCGATACCGGATGATCTTAAATTTGCTGCGCGAATCGGTATAATACACGCGCAGATCTCGACAGCCGCACCGATCACAAACAAGCCCGCGTTCTTTCCTCTGCTGGTCTTGCAAATCGGACAAGTGGATCGGCCGCCGGTCCATCTATCGCATCCTTTGTTTTTGCAATTCCGAGAGTTTCAGTTTTTTCCGCGGACGCGTCGGCTCGATCTCTTGCCCTAAGATTGTGATTCCTTGTTCGCTGGCGGCCACGGCACAGCCGACCAAACAGTCGAACCAGTGATTGTCCGGCTTGGATGGTTTGATCTTCCATTCCTTGACGTCGCGGCCCTGCCCGTGCGTCAAGGTCCACGTCTCGCTGTTTGCGATATGCTCGGCAAACAACTCATGCATATCAGGCTTGCCGTATATGGACAAACAGCCCATATCTCCGAGCGGCGTAGAGATTCGATCGTGGACGAACGATTTCCAAAAATTCACATCGATGCAAATATGGGGGAACTCCTGCGTGCCGCTGACGCTTGGGATGTACCAGTGATACCCGAATCTCCAGCCCGGTTTTTTCTTGTATTGAGAGATCGGACGATTCGCCGCGCGGATACCGACGCCCTTAGATAGCATCATCGTAGACCCACCGCTCTTTGCTTTAACAGCCGCGACAATCTTATCTTTGTACCCCATGTCAACAAAAAGCCGATCAATAGATGCATATCCATCGCCGCGCTTGTATTGGGTATCAAGCAGTCGTCGCACCAGTTTGTCCAGCCCGGCAAAGATTGCCCCATCAAGGCCCGATCCGGGGTGGACGGTTTGCAAGGTCCGCTTGACATTGCTTAACGTGTAATGCCGCCGGTTCTGCTCCGGGTAAACTCCGTATTCAATTACATATCCGGTAAACCCTTCCTCCCACGCGCAAACGCAATAGAACAACAAATTGTCGTGAACATCGATAAAGGCCGTGATCTTGACGGCATGGATGGGAACTTCTCCTTTTTTGCGTCCGTTTGCTTTTCGCCAAACGTTTTCCGGTTTTAGTTTTGTTTTTTCTTCCCGCCCCGCTGCGGCGGGCTCGTTCTGAAACTCCGAATAAAACGCGGACTCTTTATAATCCAAAAGCAAGTTGTAAGCGCTCTGAAGCGCGCTTACTTCTCCTTGATCCGGTGAATACCGGGCCTCCCAAGAAACCTTGGCCCCCTTGTCCATGGCTTGACGGTTCTGGATGTAAAAGGCCGTCGCTTCTTCACCACGGCCGCCGCGGCGTAAGGATTCTTCACGCAAACGTGCGTATTCATTCCATAGTTTCGTGTTTTCGGGCCATTGATACACTAACTTAGTTCGCTCTCCGTGCCACGCGGGAAATTTTTCGCGGTTAAGAATTTGATCGG
>DAOSUR010000032.1 GCA_035378985.1 Anaerohalosphaeraceae bacterium | reverse complement strand
GTAGGTACATGGTCAAAAAATAGAATCCGTATTAAGTTTATAAAAAAGAGAGAACATAAAACAATAACATCTCTCTCTATCTGATCTATCTTCTCATGAATAGTGTGAAACGATACGGCTTAGAATGAGATATCCGCTGTTACTGTGACTGCATCAGACATCAGGTGGTTTTTTCGTAGAAAGGCGAGAGTTGTGTCTACTGTCACTACGACAAATACGGTCGGTGCGGCAGTTGACGGATGCCTTCGGGCAGCGTATGGTATCGTATATGTATGACGGGTTCGGCAATGTGCGGGGGGTTTGGGGGACAGCCGACAATCCCTACGGCTTCACGGGCGAAAGCCGGTACATTGGCTAAAATCCTTGGTATTGTGCCCACCTGGATGGCCGGTATTTCTGTAGGTTGTGCAATCGGCTGTGGTTTATTTGGATGAGGAGATTATGCGAATGTCGAAATTGTCCCAAAGCGGTGTATGCTTTCTTAGAATTATTTTCATATCAGGCGGTGTAATCTGTATTTTTGTTCCTGTATCCAGACTGTCTGGCATTGATGTTGCAGCTGTGATACTTGGCATAACTCTGGCACTTATGGGAATCATGAATATATTTGCAGTCACCAAACCTGAAGGCAACAAAAGGAAACAGGCGAATACAGACAACAAGGCAGAAACAAGCGAATAAGAACCTGCCGTTCTATGAGTGCTTCTGATTCTCTTCGTTAGAAATCTTTTTTATTTTCTCCCAAAAGAACATGAAGAACTGAATCATGATTGCAGATTCAGAAAAACGAATGCTGATAAGGTATTTATTATCGTCTTCTGTTTCGTTTCAAAGCTATGTCGGCCGGCTGCTGTCCTATCTGAATCTGGACGAATCCCCCAAAGCTTTCCATCCGTATCTGTACGGGAAAAACAATTCCGCAAGAACCTCGACTCGAAAAGGAGCAAAAGGAGGATCTATGAATCACCTTAAGAGGATTGGAATGTCCTGCTTGATTGCAGGCATAATCGGCGCAATAACTGTTTTTCTTCTAATTCCATTCTTTTTAGCAATCACCCTGCCTCTTCTGTCTCGGCTTGAGGGTCAGACTTATTTATGGGCCCTATCGATTTTAGAGATAGTTATGATAATAATTGTTTATTTATCGGTTTTGTTGATCCTTTTAAAATCTCTCAAAAACAACAAACAGCTGACAGTCTTCTTTTTGGCGTTATTTGTAAATATGTCTTTGATAGCACAAAAATATCAGCAGGGGTTACACATGCAGATTATGCTGGAACTCATTATCGAAATAGTGCTGATATGTATTTTATCACTGATTTGCTTTTTTCAATACCGAGCAAAAACTGAAAAGATGCCAAAACAATAAAGTCGGTCTTTCATCGGTTTCATTTTTGCAAGAAACAGATAATGCAGATAGATAGAGGCGGTTTAGGGTCGGTGCGGCCGTTGACGGATGCCTTCGGGCAGCGTATGGTATCCTATATGTATGACGGGTTCGGCAATGTGCGGGGGGTTTGGGGGACAGCCGACAATCCCTACGGCTTCACGGGCGAAAGCCGGTTCCCCGAGGCGGACAACCTGATTTTTCTCTGCGCCCGCTATTACGCCCCCGCCCTCGGCCGATTCCTCTCCCGCGACCCGATTGGATATGAAGATGGGATGAATCTGTATGCGTATGCTCAGAATAATCCCACCAACTTTATAGACCCAACAGGTGAGAAATGCAAAGATGCATCGGACTCACCGGAGGTTAAAGAGTGTTTGGATAAGTTACTCGAATGCATGAAAAATGATCCTATCAAAGATGATATTGAGCGGGCTAAAAACGGGAAAGGTGTCAAAATACAAGTTTGTGATGATCCCGAAAAGGATCTTGGGGAAGATGTTTTAGGGGATTACTCGTGGAGACCCTGGCCGTTCAGGGACAGGATAAGGCTAGGGCAGGGGTTTGACTGCAGCACTTTACTCCACGAAATCAGCCATTTTGAGGACGGCTATTGGGGGCGATGGCGGTCTGAAAGAAGTGAAGACAAAGCGTATGACTACAGCGATACTAAGTATTATAATAATTGCTGTGACAAAATAAAATAAAAGGACAAAAAAAATGTCGCAGTCAAAACTGCTCTCCATTGGGTTCGTACTGCTGGTGTTGATTGCTGCGGGTGCGATTCTGCATCCCCTAATGCAGACGGAGCAAATCTATCGCTGGGAGAAAGAGTGCGTCAAACTGATGTACGATATCCATAGAGCTTTGCTGAAATATTCATCAGACAATGACGGAAAATTGCCTCCGCTGCTTTCGCATCTCTATCCTCAGTATATAGATGACAGGCGTGTTCAGGAACAAGTGCTGTTTTTCTCGGAACAGCAAGCGGCTATGATTTATTGGTATCCGGAAAAGCTCGGCAATCCGGAAGCTCCTGTTGTACAAATTATCTTCAAACCGGGCAGCGAAGTTTCCTATGCCCGGAAAGATTTCGTTCTGTGGGGAGATGGGACAGTTGGCTTACGCCGCAAAAAATAGGTTTGCAGATAATTTTTCTCCGGGGACAGCCGACAATCCCTACGGCTTCACGGGCGAAAGCCGGTTCCCCGAGGCGGACAACCTGATTTTTCTCTGCGCCCGCTATTACGCCCCCGCCCTCGGCCGATTCCTCTCCCGCGACCCGATTTCTGGCACCTGTCCAGCTTCAGGGCACTGTAGGCTGGCTGCTGCCCTACCTGAATCTGGATGAATCTCCCCAAGCTCTCCATCCGTATTTGTATGGAATGAATAATCCCCTTCGTTACATAGATCCTATGGGGTTGGCTGCTAAGGATGTCAACCTTTGTTATGAAGCCTGTAACGCTTATGCAAGCAGGCAGAAGTGGAATGCAGCAGCCGTAAAAAACTTTTTAGAATCTTGTTATGTAAACTGTTGGAATATCTATACCAATAATCCTTCCGGATGCGGAAGTTATAACAACATCTGGGCTATTGAAGAGACCCTGAAGGGTATGGACAATAAAGTGCCGCCTGTCTTAAGAAAAATTATCGACTGGATCGGGAGTTTATTGTAGAGGTTCCTTATGCTGAATCTGTTTACCACTCTAAGATGTTGGAAAGCCAGGCGAAGTCGGATCCGGGTAATAAGGTTAGCATCTTTTACAAATGAAAAGGATTATATTGCTTATCTGGTCCATCCGTTGAAACAACCTCGCAATCTGCCTGTCGTGCTCTTCTGGAAAAAGGGAGAATACAGCGGGCGAATGGTTCTCCAGCATCCTTTTATCGGGATTGATTCATTGGAGGAAACCAACCAAATCGTTGTCTGCACCTTTCATTCTGTACTCTGGGGGGGCATCGCTTCCGCCCGGAAAAATCGGATTGATTTGCCGGATGATTTTTTGTTTCACGTCAGTTTCTTCAGTCCCGGGCGGAAACAGGTATGGCTCGGCGGCTTACAGTGCGGAACAGAGCCCACCTATGTCTTTGCGTTTGTTGATTTAGGAACAAAGGAGATAAGAACTGTTCCTTTGCCGGAATGGCCCTTTGGGCTTTTTGAAAGCGAGACCGGCCGGCCGCAGGTGATTACAAGAACCTCTCTTTACACCTATGAGGGAGGATGTTTCCGCCTGCAGGAAAAGCACGGCAAGGACAATCTCTTGTATGTAGGGCAGCGGCCGAATCGTCATTTTATTTTTGGCCGAAAAGCAGGCGAAGAATTTTATCTGCTGGAATGGCCGGAGGGACAAATCAGAAGCGGAATCTGTTGGAGGGATTTGTGCCTGAGCCGAGATACGATATGGCTGCTTTTTCAAAAAGAGGTTCCTTCTCTGGAATGTTATACAAGTCAGGGCAGTCGAATGACTCAAGTCCGTCTAAAAGAAATGCCCATCAGTCTGGGACCCCGGCCCCAGGGCGGTGTGTGGCTGTTCTATCCGGACTACTCGATAGAAGTGTATGAGCCGGATGGAAAGGTCAAAAAGTATGAACCGTTTTTAGAAAAGTCCATTCGGGAAATTTTGTGAGGATTGCTGATATCGAAGTCCCTTCCGGCAATCGATTGTAGAAGTGCCTCGGGACTTAATGAGATGAGGCAGAAAAAGGAAAACAAGTCGATTATTCAAAAATGTTCCGCATTAAGAAAAAAGTATTCTTTCATTTCTGCAGAGGAGTCCTTTTTCTTTCAGTCAACGTTTTTTTCTGCTTCCCCGGCTGGGAGTGAAATGCTCTGTTGCATGTACAATCTTTGTCTACGTATTGATTATTCTATCTTCTGTCTGTTTAATAGTTGAGGAAGAGTTTTTCAAAAAGGACTAGCTTCCTGCAGAGGACTCCTTTGAACAGCCAAAGGATTCTAATAAAGGTTCCTAAAATGCTTGCCTGTCTTCCGAACCGGAGTTGCCCTCCCGCCCTCGGCCGATTCCTCTCCCGCGACCCGATTCTGGCACCTGTCCAGCTTCAGGGCACTGTCGGCTGGCTGCTGCCCTATCTGAATCTGGATGAATCTCCCCAAGCCCTTCATCCGTATTTGTACGTAAAAAACAATCCGGTAAACTCCGCAGATCCGCTGGGGCTTTTGGACCCGATTTTTCTTCCCGGTATTTATCCCACACCGGCCGTCCCGCCAACCGTGCCCAGCGTGTGTAAGGGAGCTTGGGCACCATCCCCACGGACATCCTGTAAAATGGCGTGTGGTGCTTTAGGAGCAACTTGGATTGGAGGATGTAGTTTGTTAACAGGTGGACAGATGTGGGCTTGTCGTATATTGGGTGGAGCAGCAACAGCAGCTTGTATGGCAGCATGTGATAACCTGCCTGCAGTATATTAACAAAGCACAAATGAGGATTTGGTATGCAGATTAGAGACTTGTTTTATTTGCTGTTTTGTTTTGCCGGTCTTTTGATTATTCCTGTTTTTTTTCAAAAAACAAGTTTTCTGTTAAGACAAATGAGCAGTAAATCCAAGACTGTTTCACGAATCGGATATTTGGGGGTGTTATTATCTGTTCCTTCTTTAATGGCTTTGTTGGCTCCCGGCATTCAATGGTCAGACTCGCCCTACATCCTTCTTACACTGTGTTTATTGGGAGTCTTATGGACTACTGAAAAGAAAAATAGCCAGACAAAAACTCGCTATTGGAACCAAATAGCAATCTCAGGTATCGAATTGAGTTTCATTTACGGAATTATTGTATTGTGGCTGATTTTTTATAAAGAGACTTCAGGAGTTTGGCTGTTACAAAGATGGCCATTCGCTGGCAGTCTATTCGTACCCCTGATGTTATCTATTTTGCTTGGTGGAGGATTGGGATTGTATGAGAGTCAAAAGCAGGAAGTAAAATCAACTCTAACGAAGATTTTAGGATATCTATGAGGAATTTCTTTGTTTCTTTGCGCCTTTTTTGAGGAGAACGTGCTGCACTCTTTGCTTTCAATATCCTTCCGTCAATTGTTGCTTGTCTGGATAATAATCCCCACCGTATTCCTGATTATACTGAATATATGGGTATGGCTATTCGCGCTGAAGGAAACCGGATAAATACCGTCCTTGTGCAACAGAAACCCTTGGTTTCAGTGTATGTCGCAGCAGGAATTGGCATCAGATTGGGAATGGATTTTGGAGCGGTATTGGCCTTTTGTTCACATCGACCGTGCATTGAATGGTAATGCACGGAAACAATACAGCATTTTGAGGTTCACCATATGGTTTCAAAAAATGCTTGCAAGGTTCAGGAGTGCAGCAGCGGCCATAATCGTTTCACTTTGCCGTCCATCTGATAGAAAAACAAGATGGTTTGTCGTGTGGATTTCATCTATTCTGCTCTTTTTCTATGCGATTGGTTTTCTGTTTTACAGCGGCAATGCATCGTTTTTTAACTCATTTTCAAAAGTTCTCCTTCTTATATTTCTCGGAAACCTCCTCATTCTATTCATCCCAAAGAATTGGAAAGAGAAGAGGAAACGAACATGATTACAGCGGCAGAAACCCAAAATCTGACAGGGTATTTATGGATTGTTCTCTTGGCTCTTTTGTTTGTCTTTTTCCTCCATTATTACGCCAGGATATCAGAACGGTTTCCGTTTTTACACAGAGACCGGTTTCCTCCCTGGCTCCGGTTTCTTTTGTGGTCAGCGGAAGGTCTTTTTATCGCCGCCGTAATCTGCTTTATTGCTCCAGGCCCACGATGGGCTGATTCTCCGTACCTTCTTTTTGTTTTGGGACTTTTTGCGTTTCTGACCGCTTCAGAGTATCTGGATTTACAGAAGAAGAGGGATTCACAAAAACAGACCCGCACCCGGACATCTCTGAAGAGGGTTTTGAGCCGTTCGGCCGGTTTGCTGATGCTGGTTTACTTTCTGATATGGGCTTTGCTGTTTTTCAGGCAGGGTCCGGCACTCTGGCTGAACGAGCATCCCGTTTTTACTGTGACGGCCGTTCTTCTGATGGCTTGCTCCTGGTTAGGGGCAGGCAGCATTGTCCTGTCCAAGATTCGCCGCGGCAAGAGAAAGGATGCCGAACGGATGCTGGAATTCATAGGGATTCTGTGGTCTTTGTCTTTAGCGGTTCGTGTTTTTTCCACAGAAAACCAGCCGTCAGGTCTTCTTTGGTTGTTTTCGGATAAGATTTTCTTATGGGTGCTCACCGGGTTTTTCTTTTGTCTTGCTGTCTTTTTCGCCTTCCTGTTCAGAAGAGAGTTAAAAAGATATAAAGCCATGACGGCAGAGCGGCTGAATGGATTACCGTATGAACAGGTGTGCTAAAACGGCCGACAATCCCTACGGCTTCACGGGCGAAAGCCGGTTCCCCGAGGCGGACAACCTGATTTATCTCCGCGCCCGCTATTACGCCTCCGCCCTCGGCCGATTCCTCTCCCGCGACCCGATTGGATATGAGTATAGCATGAATCTTTATGAATATGTTACGAATAATCTCATAAATCGCAGTGATTCATTAGGATTATTCCCATACACTGCCCCAAGCCCATACCCTTGGACTCCGCCTTCGCCTTCCCTTGGAGAGCTGATGATGGATTGTTGGCGTGAGGCAAGAAAATTAGCGAATTGGGCTGCAACGCAACCATGGTATGGCGTACATGGCATGATGCATTGTGTTGTGGCATGTGAGTTAGCGAAAAAGCAAGATTCGGTGTGCGCCTGGATTGCAGGATTTGGACATAAGGCAGGAGAATGGTTTCGTGATTATCCAAGAGATCGAAAGACAGAAGCGAAAGGCAGGGACTGTGCCAAACCTTGTTCTTCAAACCAAAGCTGTGAAGAATGCTGTTCGATGGATGATTATCATTAACTGCTTTTAGAACAAGATAATCCTGTTGATCGAAGGAAAACAAAATGATCCTGCTGGTCTTGATTCATCTGGTTCTTCTGATCACCGGAATTATGCTGGTCTGGCGGATGAAATCGAGACCTGCCCTTCGAAATTCCCTTTTAATCCTTTTTGCCATTTTATTCTTACTGGGCGTATTATGGGATTTTATTCTTGTGCGAAATGCTTGGATAGATCGAGGTGCCAGAACCTTTATCAAAAACATCATTAATAATGCGCCCAATAACGTTTCGATACCCTACAGTTCTGCAATAACATCAGAAGATGTAAAAAAAGAAATTCAAACCGCTCTCAATAGTGTTCCAAGATGTGATTATAAACTTGAATTACAAACCATTTTCCCGGGAGGAGATTTTTTTCTCTATGATGTTTCCTTTGAGAATGGCCAAGCATGCGTTATGATGATAGATGTTCGCGGGGAACAGTATACAATCTACAGGATGACGAAACCATAAAACGGCACAGAAGAAATAAACGAAAACTTTTTCAATATGTGGAAACAGACGATGCAGATGTCATTCAGGCAACATATAGTTATGGATGATCTAATCCGTATGAACTGTGCCGGCTGGATGCATTTTATTATGATGACGGGCTGGGGTCGGTGCGGCAGTTGACGGATGCCTTCGGGCAGCGTATGGTATCCTATATGTATGACGGGTTCGGCAATGTGCGGGGGGTTTGGGGGACAGCCGACAATCCCTACGGCTTCACGGGCGAAAGCCGGTTCCCCGAGGCGGACAACCTGATTTTTCTCTGCGCCCGCTATTACGCCCCCGCCCTCGGCCGATTCCTCTCCCGCGACCCGATTCTGGCACCTGTCCAGCTTCAGGGCACTGTCGGCTGGCTGCTGCCCTATCTGAATCTGGATGAATCTCCCCAAGCCCTTCATCCGTATTTGTACGTAAAAAACAATCCGGTGAATTACGTTGACCCATCCGGCCTAATGCCTTTTACTGAATGCTATGTCAAGTGTTTTACCGTGGGAACTTTTTGGTGCTATCGATTTTCCGGTCCCGCCCATGATAAGTGTATTGTTGGAGTGGGGCTTATTTGTGCAGGGATTTGTGTCTGGCCTCTCTTGCCACCGTTTCAGTGTCCTTCACCTGAACCGCCTCCGCCCATTTTCCTGCCCGGTGATTATTTTGGCCGTCCTGTAATCGATGCTTTTTGGACATCCTTGCCAAGAAATTAAATGATTCGAATATTAGCCATCCTTTTTGTCGCTTTTGCAATGCTGTGCGGGGCTTATGAAATTGTCCGTCTGTGGCCCGTGGAAAAAGACCGCGTTATTTGGGTTGAGATTCCGATTCTTGCATTTCTTATGATTGTTCTGGTTCAAATGTTGGGCCGAAAAAGAAATCCTCATAACAAGAAATAATCTATCTTTGCATGGATGTGCTGGAGGGAGAAAAAACTGAGAAGAAACCAACACAGCCCGTCCCGCGATTCTG
>DAOSUR010000031.1 GCA_035378985.1 Anaerohalosphaeraceae bacterium | reverse complement strand
AGGCGCTGGAGACCTGCTCAGCGCCGGTGGTCAGGTCGGCAATAATCTGGTGAATGGGCTTGGTGATGCTTCGGGTGATGACATAGGCCAGGATGATGCCGATGACAATGCTGCCGGCGGAGGCCAGAAGCAGCGTCAGGTTGACCAGATTGGCTGTGGATTTCAGGGCGTTCTGCAGATGACCGTCCATCTCGCTCATCATCTGGACGATGTTGGCGGCGGTAGCGACCATTTGCGAATAGGCCTTTCGTTGGTCCAGAAGGCTTTGATAGAATTGCTCGCCGGCGCGGGCGTACTGGCTGACGGCCTCATTCATTTTGGAAGCATAGGCCTGCAGCTTGGGCTCCGAGGCGGTTTTTTGGGTCCATTCAGCAAGGCCGTCTCGCAGGGTTTGTAGCTGTTTCTGGAAGTTGTCCCATTCCTTGTCGGTTTCATTGGCAATCAGGTAGACGCCGTTGACCCGCATCAGGAGGAAGTTCTGAACAATCTTTTCATTCAGCAGCTGGTCAAACTCGGCCCAGTATGTGGCCTGAGCGGTGTTGTTTTCCTGAACGGCCTTTTGGAACTCGGGGTCAATAACTTTTTCCATGGCCTCGTTGAGATTAGAACTCATTTCCGTGCCGATGGTTCGCCAGATTCCGACGGCCTCATCTTTTTTCTTTTGGGCGGCGACGCCCTGTTCAAACAGAGAGCGGTAGTCTCCGCTGGCGGAGAGCATTTTGGAAACAAGCTGCTGGTCCTGCTGGGTCAGATGGGTATTTTCGGACAGACCTTTGAGTTCAGCAGTCAGAAGGTCATAGGATTCCATCCATTTTTCGGCGGCGTTTTTGTTGTCGGAACCGATGGCGGCGAATTTATGGATCATAAAATCCCGCCGGAGGGTGGCACACTGATTCAGGTGTCCGACCGCCTGCTGGCCGTCGAGGGTCAGGTCGGAAAGGGTTTTGACCTTGGCCATGCCCCGCCAGCTGATCAGCCCCAGCAGGGCGGTAATCACAACCAGACAGCCGAATCCCAAAAACAGCTTCGTGGACAGTTTCATGTTCTTAACCATTCGCAGACTCCTCAGAAAAAAAGGAACTATATCAATTCCTCAGCGCTTTGCTGAACGACAGAATCGATTTCAAGCAGCAGTTTGACCGAATCGTTTGTCTTGGCAATCCCACGGAGGAAAGAGGTATCGATGGTGCTGCCGAGAGATGGTGCCGGCTCAATTTGGTCGGCCTCAATCTCTAAGACCTCCGAGACCCGGTCCACTATCAGGCCGGTCATAGTTGCCCCTTCTGCTGTCTGCGTTTCAATGATAACGATACAGGTATGGTCTGTAATCTCCTTCTCAGGCATTCCGAATTTCAGGCGAAGGTCGATAACCGGAATGACCTGACCTCGCAGGTTCAATACGCCTTTCAGGTAAACCGGCGATTTCGGCACCGGCGTAACAGGTACATAGCCGATAATCTCGCGGATTTGCAGGATTTCTATCCCAAACTCTTCATTCCCGATGGCAAATGTTAAGTATTTGCCTTCGATGGCGAGATTCTTTTCAGAGTGTGACCTTGTAACAGATGAGGTTGTTGCTGAGACTGCCATTCTTCAGCTCCTAAACTCTTAGGATTGTTTTTTTTCTGAATTCGGGAATTGTTCTGAGAAGGGATTCGGGATTATTGGAGTTAGACTTAAGAAAAAAATGCAGCTTTTTTAATACAGTCCAAAACTGCAACGGGGGAAAACATTTTTTTCAGAATTATTCTTTTTTTGATAAATCGTTTATTTTTTTCGGACTTATTGTAGGTCCTGCCGTCCGTTTCATCCCCAATTTTCGTTTCATTTGTGCAACAGTGCGCCAAGGGTAGAGAGACAAAAAAGAGCAAAACAAGCAAAACGGAGGCGACCGATGGCGTTCGACTTGACGATTTTTCAGGATTCCGCACTGAAGGAGCCCTTTCTTGACTGGCTTATTCAATCCCATTGGCCGACCTGGTTTGCCCGCTTTCATCGCCTCTGGGAGTATTATCAGAACCGCTTGATCGGTCCGGTTTCGTTTGAAGATGCCGACGGCCGCTGTGCGGAATCCGCCCGTCCCTATATCCAGGCACAGGAAATGGGCCTGCCTCCGCGGATTACCGGACGGCTGTATGATTCTCCTGACGGCATCAATGCGGGCAAGGTCGTTCGCGATATCCGCCGCAAGGAAGTCGTAGTCGAAAACGACATCGCCTGGCGCATCAGTGCGATGGTGGATTTTCTCTTCGGCAAAGGCGTTTTTTTCGTCAGCAGGGCCCCCAATGCTTCTCGCCGCAGAGCCATTCAGACGCTTCTTGAAGCTGTGTTCGAGGCCAACGGGGGCCCTGCATTCTTCCAGGACCTGGCGGTGCTCGGGGCTGTCTATGGGTTTGTCGACTGCATCATTCGTCCCGGCGCTCGGCTGAATGCACATCTTCAGGCCGCCACCCCCGGCCGTTCCGTTCAGACTCCCGATGCATCCGTATCCCTTCCGCGCATCCGCACCTTCGCTTCCGAGATTGCTCTGGACCTGGTCGAAGCCCCCCGAGCCCTGCCGGTCCTGGAAGAAGACGACTGCCGAACCATTCGTTATTACATTCAGCATTTTCTTCAGGAGCGAAACGAACCGGAGCAGCCGCCGGCGCTTCTGGAGCGGTTTTTCCGAAGGCGTTCTGTTCCTGCCGGCCGCCGCAAAACCGCCGTCACGGAAATCATTGGCCCTCGCTGCTTCCAGCGCTATGAAGATTTTCAGTGCGTTGCCGAAGGCCTTAATCCGCTCGGCTATATCCCCGTCGTGCACATTCAGAATCTTTCGCAGCCCTATGCCTACGAGGGCATCAGCGATGTCGAGCAGCTCATCGGCCTGCAGGATGAACTGAACACACGTCTGTCCGACCGGGCCAATCGGCTCACGATGCAGGCCTTTCGAATGTATCTGGCCAAGGGCATCGAGGGGGTCGGTGAAAAGCCCGTTTCGCCCGGAAGGATGTGGTGTACGGACAACGAGAACGCCTCCATTCAGGAATTCGGCGGCGACGACAACTGCCCCAGCGAAAACCTGCACATCCTCGACATCCGCGATGCAATGGACAAAATCAGCGGTGTCACCCCCGTTGTGGCCGGTGTGCTCAAGAACAAAATCGGCCATCTGACCTCCGGCGTAGCCCTGAAGATGACCTTTATGGGGATGCTCACCCGCAACAGCCGCAAGCAGTACACCTATGGGCAGGGGCTTCGGCGGATGGCCGAAATCATTCTGGATATCTTCAACCGTGCCGGCGTCTTTCCGACCTCGCCCGAAGAGCGGCAGCTGGACATCCGCTTTCCCAATCCGCTGCCCGAAGAGCCCGCCGAACAGCTCAAAGAAGCCCAGCTCAAAAAAGACCTCGGGGTCCCCGCCGCCGACATCCTCAAGGAATTGGGATACGAACCGGCAGACTTCGAGCCGACGGCGGAATAATTCCCAGCAGACAAAACAAGGAAATCTTTATCAGAAAGGAGCGAGTGTATGACCCACACAAACGAGGAACCCCGACAGGAACAGACAACCCCTCTTGGTGCGGAAGCGGTTCCGGAGGCCGTCCTGATTCGCCGGCAGGCCCAGGCCGCCGAGAAGGAACTGGCCCAAATCAAGGCCGAGCGTGATCGGCTGGATGCAGAGAATCAGACTCTCCGCAAAACGCTGGACCGGATTCAGACGGATCAGCAGCTCCTTCAGGCCGCCCGGGCCGCCGGTGCAATCGACAGCGAAACCGTCTGTCTGCTGATTCGTCAGCAGCTGGCGGAAAATGACAAGGCCGACATTCCGGCCCTGCTGGAGCGGCTCCGGAGGGAAAAGAGCTGGCTGTTTGAGGCGGACAATGCGGCACGACCGAAACGCTCTGCCGGACAGCGTGTACTGCCCGACCGCACAGCCGCCCTTCAGCAGGCCGCCGGCAGGGCCGAACGCACCGGACGGCTCAACGATGTGCAGGAATACCTGCGCATCCGAAGACAATTCACCTGAAATGCTGAAATCAGCCGTATGAAGTCACGAACCAATCATTTTGGTTTCGAATTTCGAGATTCGAAATTCATTTATTCAAAGAAAGGAGTTTGATTATGCCGTTTACCGGAAAAGCAACCTACAGCGCCGGCCCTGCTCTGCCCGAACTGGCGGAGGACGTATCGGATTTGGTCGGCATCATTTCCCCCTATGAAACGCCGCTGCTGGACGCCCTCGGCGACCCGGCCCGCAGCGCCGCCAGCACCCGCCACGAGTGGCTTGAGGATGCGCTGCTGCCCAACAAGGATTCCATCAGCGATTCGTCGCTGCTGGACCCGCTGAATGAAACGCAGTTTGATGTGAGCGACGGCGGGCGGTTTCGAGCGGGCGATCAAATTCAGATTGAAGGCAAACAGGAACTGATGCTCGTTACGCAGGTGTCCGGCAATACGCTCACTGTTATCCGCGGATATGCCGGCACGACGCGCTCGGCCCTGGCAAACGGGCAGACGGTGAATATTCTCGGCAACGCCGCCCTCGAAGGGGACGAACGCCCTCAGGCCCGTTTTACCTGCCGGCAGCGGCAAAGCAACTGGACGCAGATTTTCACCCAGTCCGTAGAGGTCAGCGGAACGGACCTGGCCGCCAGTCCCATCGGGCTGGCCGATGAGATGGATTATCAAAAACAGATGCGGCTTCGCGAACTGCTCCGCGACCTCGAAAACACCGTCATCAACGGCGGACAGCCCGCCTCGACGCCGCAAGGCAGCCCAACCGTCCGCCGGACCCTGCGCGGCATCATCCAGCACCTGCAGACCCACGTTTATTCCGTCGGTGCACAGGGCTTTCCGTCAGGCAACGACCTGGATGAACCGAAAATCAGTTATGTCCTGCGCAAAATCTGGGAAGCCAGTTCCTCAACCGTCGATTTGATTGTCGTCAACGGCTTTCAGAAGCGCAGAATCAACGGTTTTCTGACGGGGCTGCGTTCCTTCGGGCCGGCGGATACCGCCTACCGCGATCAGGTAAGTTTCTACGAAAGCGATTTCGGTCTGTGCCGAATTGTGACGACCCGGTGGATGCCGCAGGATGCCGTCCTGCTGCTGGACTCCAGCCGCATCAGTGTTCTGCCCCTGGCCGGACGAAGCTTCCATTACAAACCGCTGGCCAGCCGCGGCGATTATGAATGCGGCCAGCTCATCGGCGAGTACACCCTCGAACTGAAGAACGAGGCCGCCCACGGGCTGATTCGCGGGCTGACTTGTCAGTAAAAACCGGGCGGGTTCTGCGGCAGGACACCTTGAACGGCAGCAGGAGGTCCGCAGAATCCGCCTCTTTTTCGAAATCCAGATTTCTAAATCCGAAATCCGAAAGAAGAAAGAGGGAGCAGTTTTATGAAAGTCGCCTTCTCCACCGATGCGGATTTGTTTTGCTATGAGCCGATGATTTTCAAAGGCACATCGTTTGCCGGCCAGACGCTCGCACGCGGCCAGAACGGACAGGTCTCCGGCACCGCTTTTCTGGCGGCCGGCGAAAATTTTCCCGCCAAACAGGTGCGTGCGGGACACCTGATTTATCTGTCGGACGGCGTGGGCAGTCTCGATGGGGTTTATGAAATTGTGCGGGTGGACAGCGCCTCACAGCTGACCCTTTCGGTCTTTCGGGCCGATCCGGAAAGCGAGCCGATTCCTGTTGGGACCGGCACCTCGCTGTTTTACCGCATCGGCACCTTCGATGCTCAGTCCGCCGAAGCCGCTCGTCTGCTGATGGAGGCCCTTCCGATTGCTCCCGACCGGCCCGATGCGGCCTTTCGACTCGAGGATCTGCTCAGCACGGAACCTTTGCGCATCCTGTCCGTTCGGATGGTTCTGGCGATGGTCTTTTCCTCGCTGGTTCAGAACAAAGAGACCGAGGCGCTCTATCGAAGCAAACAGCAGCATTATGAGCAGGCCGCCGAGCAGATTCGCCGCCGAACGCTCCTGCGGTTCCTTTCGGAAGACGGCACCATTATCGAAAAGCCGCTGGCTCCGCTGTCGCCGAAAATGTCCCGAAAAGAATAGGTCAGGAAGGAATGCACCGATGGAAGCACAGCACTGGCACTTGGATCGAAAAATCAATCTGTCCGTCCTGATTCAGCTCCTGACGCTGGCGGGGCTGATTGTCGGCACCTGGGTCAATCTCCAGCGGCAGCTGGACCGCGTGGCCTATGATGTCAAACTGCTGCTGAACAATCAGGAGCGGTTTACAGGCCGGCTCGAGGCTCTGCAGGAAAAGACTCTTTCGCAGGAATACCGCCTGCGGGCCGTCGAGTCCTCGAAGTTTTCTCCTTCATTTTGAGGCGGGGCTGTTTCCCTGACTCGGCTGGGAAGGAGCTGCAAAACCGGCGGGCGATTGGAACCTGGCTTTTCGCTGGGCCGCCTTCTTCTGCTTTTTGGCATCCCAAATCAGATACCCGATTCCCCCTCCAATCAGGGCGATGCCGACGAGGGCAAACAGCACCGTTAAAAGAATCAGTGTTCCGGTTCTCATCGATGAATCCTTTGAATCCGTTTAACAGAATAGAAAAAAAGACAGGGAAAATCAAGAAAAAAAGGAGGCAAACATGAACAAGTACAGTGGGCTTTTTATTCTGTTGGTTTTGTTGTGCGGCTGTGAGGGGTTCCGCCGTCCGGCTACGCAGGCCCAAAAACAAAACGCCTGGCTCCATCTGCGGACAGCCCAGCTGGCCGCCGAGCAGGCTGTTACGGAACAGACCTCTGCGCTGCTGCAGGACCTGACGGCTTTGTCCTATCAGCAGAGCTGTGCCTTTGCGGCCGATTACGGTCTGCCGCAGGAAATGGGGCCTGTGCTGACGGCGCAGGAGATTTTGGAAGCCGCAGGGCCTGCGGCTGTCCGGGCGCAAGCCGACGGTGCCGCCGCCGAGCTGAGACCGTGGTCGATGGCGGATGGCCTGCTGGATTTGGGCCTGGCGTTGGCGGGGCTGCTGGGCGGGGCGTGGGGACTAAAGGCCGCCGCCTTTTTCCGGCAGGCACGGGAAAAATCCGATGCCCTCAAGGAAATCGTCCGCAACAACGAGCTCTTCAAGACCCTCTATCCGGATGCGGCCCCCTCGTTCAAGCAGGCCCAGTCCGCCCAAAGTCCCTCCACACGCCGGCTGGTGGCCGAACTGAAGACCCCCGCACAATAACGCCGGAACGGCTCAATATTCGTACCGTTTCCCTTGCACAATCAGCCGAATCAGGGCGTCGTTTCCGTACTTGTCCACGCGAATCTGAGCCAGCGCACGTTTGCGACTGGTCCGCAGGGCCCTTTCCAGCTCATTTCGGTCCTTCTCCGGAATGTAAAAGTTCTCAATGCCGTACTCGATTTGGTGCCCGATGACAGTGCCTTTGACGGCAATTTGCTCCGGAGAAAGGTTGGTCGGAAGGGTTTGCGACAGCGATTCGAGCGACCAGATGTCATCCGGGCCTTTTTTCAGAACAGGCCCGGAATACACTGCAAGTCCGACAGCCCCGGCAGCCAGCACTCCGGCTGTAATCAGCAGGGGATATTGAGCAGGCAAATCCTTTTTTCCGACAGCTTCCGTCACCATGTACTTGGCGTAATCGATAAACGAAGCCAGAAAGACCGCCAGAAAACACCAGAAAAGCCCAACGGTCCAGCAGGGCACAGACACAAACCGTCCGCGGGGGCTTTTCCATCCCGCCAGACCCCAGCAGAAAAACACCAGTCCAAGCAGCGAGGCCGCCGTGGCATATGTGTATTCGGGAAAGCGGTGTTCGAAAGTGTTTTGGACTGACATCGGCCAGAAAAAACCGCTCACCAGAAGCGTGCCCCACAGCACCCATTGCGACCGCAGATAATAAACCAGCGGAACAAAAAGAACCAGAACCGCCGGAGCCAGCCAGGTGAACAGAGGGGAAGCATTGTGATACCCAGATTCCCAAATCCAAAAACGGCGGCTGTAATCAGTCCCAGCACAGCATTGGGTACGCTCCGGACCGCCCAGGCAGCAGCGACGGCGCCGAGCGTCCAGACCGCAAAGCCGTTGTAAAAGTTGCTCTGCACGTGAAAAATTTGGGCAACAAGGCCGATGTTGGCCCCGAACATCAGCGTCCCCAGCAGCACGAGGGTGTGGCCCAGATTGGGCCGGCGCCCGCTGACCTTCCAGAACAGAAAACCGCTGATGTGAGCGGCCAGCATCGCCCCTAAAATCAGCGTCAGTTTCAGTTCACGGCTCAGATAGGTCCAGTGAGCCGCCACAAAACTGATGATGCCGATGCCGACCAGCGTTGCCCCGATAAAGTAAATCGTGGTAAGCAGGGCCCGGGTGCCTTCGGATGCCAGCGAAGTCAGTTGATACCGCTGACAGATAGCCGCCGCCTGTTCAGCGGACAACAGCCCCTCCGCCTCCAGTACGGACAGTTCGCTTTTCAGCCGTTTACGAAACCAGACCGACGGAAGTTTGACCCTCATAAAAGGCCTCCTTCTTGGCTCTTTTTGGCGGCCGATCGGCGGCTATTTTAACACGATTTGTTTCATTAGAATAAGGAAAAAACTGCTCGGATTTGTCTGTTGACAGGGACTTCTGAAGGGCATAAGATACGCTTATGATTATAATGGAACGCTCCGTCTGTTCGAAGGCGGGTTTCGGTGGAAATCCTTACGTTTTGGGAGATGTCGAATGAATCCTGCCATTTTTAAGGCCTATGACATTCGCGGAATCTATCCGGACCAGCTGGATGAGGAAGCCGCCTGGAAAATCGGGCATGCCACGGCCCAGTTCCTCCGCTCGATGCTGCGGGGGTATGAACGGGGTCTGGCCAATGCCCAGAGCATCTGCGTCGGGTATGATATGCGCACGCACAGCCCGGCTTTGGCTAAGGCCCTGATTGAAGGGATGAATGCCGCCCGCACGAATGTCATCGACATCGGGATGATTGACACCCCGCAGATGTATTTTGCCATCAATCATCTGGGCACCTGCGGCGGCGTGCAGGTGACCGCCTCGCACAATCCGGCCAAGTACAACGGCTTTAAGATTTCCGGCCAGCAGGCCAAACCCATCGGAGCCGACACAGGCCTGAAGGATATTAAGCACATTGCCACGGCCCTGCTGCATACCCTCGGACGGCCCGACGGTTCGGTAGAGCACTGTGATCTGACCCGCGAGTACAAACATCATGTGCTGAAGTTTCTGGAGCCCAGCCGCCGATTTCTTCGGGTGGTGGTGGATGCCTCCAACGGAATGGCCGGCAAGATGATGCCCGCCATCTTCGGCGATGTGGACAATCTCGAACTGATCGGCATTAACCTCAAACACGACGGCACCTTCGTCCACGACCCCAACCCGCTCGTCGAGGCCAACCTGAATCAGCTGCGTCAGGTCGTTCGGGACAAGCAGGCGGATGTCGGGGTCTGCTTTGACGGCGACGCCGACCGGCTGATGGTTGTCGATGAGCAGGGCCGCACCATCGGCTGCGACCTGCTGACGGCCCTGATGGTGCCGTATTTCCTGGCTAAAAATCCCGGCTCGGCGATTGTCTATGACCTCCGCAGCAGCCATGTTGTGCCCGAAGAGATTATCAAACACGGCGGCACACCGCGGCGCGAACGGGTCGGCCATGCCTTTATGAAGAAGACCCTCCGCGACAGCCACGCCTGCTTCGGCGGCGAACTGAGCGGCCATTTCTATTACCGCGACAATTTCTATGCCGACTCCGGAATGATTACCCTGGTGCACCTGCTCAATATTCTCGGCACCACCACCAAGTCGATGAGCGAACTGATTGCCCCGCTTCGCCGGTATGCCTCCAGCGGTGAGATGAACTTTGAGGTGGAAAACAAAGAAGCCGTGATGAAGGAGCTGGCCCGCAAATACAGCCAGGGACAGGTTGATGACCTCGACGGCATCACCGTGCAGTTTAAAGACTGGTGGTTCAACGTCCGCCCGAGCAATACGGAGCCGCTGCTGCGGCTCAATGTCGAAGCCAAGACGTCCGAACTGCTCGAGGAGAAACTGGCGGAACTGAAGGAGTTTCTGGGCCAGCCGGTCGCTCATTGATGGCGAAACGGAACGCACCGCCGGGGAAGGGTATGGCTGTTTACGAAGACCTGCGAGGCAAGCGCGTTTTGGTGACAGGGTCCAGCAGCGGCATCGGACAGGCCGCCGCGGCGGCCTTTGCCCGTCAGGGTTGTTTTGTCGGTGTTCACTATTTTCAGACCCGTTCCGGCGGTGAGGAGACGCTCCGGCAGGTGAAAGCTGTTTCCGACGGCTGTCTGTTCTGCGCGGATATGCGGGATGAAAAGCAGGTCCAGCGGCTGGTGAGCGATTTTGTTTCTGCGGCCGGGGGACTGGATATTCTGATTAACAATGCCGGCACGATGCTGGCCCGCTGCTCCATCGAAGAGATGACGCCGGAGTTTTATGAGGATGTCTTTGCAACCAACTGCCGCAGCGTCTTTCTGGCGACGCGGTTTGCCCTGAAGCATTTGAAACAATCGCGCGGCTGCATCGTGAATGTCGGTTCGGTGGCGGGGCATCACGGCGGGGGAGGCGGCTCCGGCATCTACGCCGCCGCCAAATCCGCGGTGCATATGATGACCATTGCGATGGCCCGCGAGTTCGCCCCCTACGGCATCCGTGTCAATACCGTTGTGCCGGGCCTGATTGAAACCCGTTTCCACGAGCGGTTCTCCACGCCCGAACGCAGACAAAAGGTTGCCCAGGAAACCCCCCTCGGACGCAACGGTACCGCCGAAGACGTCGCCAAAGTGATGCTCTTTCTGGCCAGCCGCGAGGCGGACTTTATCACCGGCGAATACATCGCCGTCAACGGCGGCCTCTACATGCGTGCCTGAGCAAACGTTTAAGGCTGAAAACCGGTAATTCCGTCTATTTTCCCCCTTTGGGTTTCGCGGAGGCGGAAATCCTTTCTATATTGTTTCTTTAAGTCTTTACACGTCAGGCCCAGTGCCTGCAGAATCTCTTCCAGTGAAATTCCCTGGTCGCAGCGGCCGGCGGCCCCGAGAATTTGGAAAACAATGGCATCTCCGGAGGTAAACAACCAATCATCTTTGCTTTGGAACAAAAATGCCAGCGATTCGGCTTCTCCGGGATCTAATCTGTCCAAATAGGCCGGGCCGTATTGCTTAGAAAACATCTCCA
>DAOSUR010000030.1 GCA_035378985.1 Anaerohalosphaeraceae bacterium | reverse complement strand
CAGGAGTATCTGGCGGTGATGGGCGGGTCCGTCTGCAACCGCGAAATCTACGATATGGGTATGTACGATGCCAACGGCGACTGCCGGATTACGCTGGCGGACTTTGCAGCGTTTGCAGCCCGGTGGCTGGAAGATGACCGGATTTACCGTCAGCAGTAATTTAGCTTGTCTTAAAAGAAGTTCAGAAGTTTTGGGTTTCCGGACGTTTGAACGTCCGGAAACCTTTTTTTGTGGGATGATTCAGGGCAGACTGAGGGATAAGTTTATTTGATAAGAGATGGAACTTTTTTGATTGGATGGGGAAAGCCAAAAGAGTATCGCTTTGGAAATGCTTTATGAACCTCCCCGAGCAGGGGTCGAACCTGCGACCTAGCGGTTAACAGCCAGTGCCTTTCTATGGGCCGCCAAAATCCAGGCAAAAGTCGTAAACCCTTTGCCCAAAAGGATATAACTGTGGGCAGGGGGGGCAAGGTCTTTCTTGCACTTCTTGCAGTGATTGCACCCCATTGCACCCCATTGCATTTATTGCGCGTAGTATACCGCTTTTTGAGAGTATCTACTTCTATGATAAACGAGTCCAGATTGGTGTAATTAGGGGAAAAATATAGGCACTTTTTGTGCCGATTCGTGGGGCAGGGGGATCAGCTCGGCGGCCCATCTATAGCCGGTTTGATTGGTCGCCAAAGGGGCGATTCTGTGGCCCTGGGGGCCTTCCCTGGAACCTTCTAAAAAGTCATCCGTCCGCTTTAGGCCGCCCTCCGGTAGAATTTCAGCAGCCCGCCAAGCCGCTCCTGGCGGATGATCTTGCCGGTGCCTTAGAGCCGATGCGTTCTCTCGGTGTGATTCCGCCGGTTGATCCGTCCGGCCAGTATCATCAGCAGCATTGCATAGGGTTTTGGTTTCATAAAAGCATCCTGGTAATCCGAGCAAAACTGTCCACAATAAACTGTTTCGTGGCAGGATGATAGCCGACAAGAGGTTTGAAGTCGAGGGAATTTCAATGCCATAAAGAATTTAATCCATTGATGTTAAGCGTAGTTGACTTTTTATAAATAATGTACGGGAATAAAATATACTTTCTCTGATAATATTGTGTCCAATATCTCCTTTGCTCAACTTTCGACTCGAGAAGCTCTTATTTTATTTATTGTTTTTTATTTTTTGGGGAGCTTTCTTTAAATTCTGAGGAAAAATCTTCTTTCTTGGGGCAATTATCTATAGAGGATATATCGCTAAAGAAGAATGAAAGTTTTGATAGAAGGTTTTTTAAGAGCCTCTAACAAAATGGAAGTTTTCTGACACTTATTACCGACGTCATGGGTAGTCATCTGGGAAGGAGACTGCTCAGGGCTAAACATTAGATGAACAGTTATGGTTACTTTTAGAACCCCTCATTCTCAAACGCAAACGCCGATTCCGGTATCCCGGACGCAAGCCCATTTCCGACCGGGCGGCTCTGACGGGCATCCTCTTTGTCCTCAAAACCGGGATTGGCTGGGAGTCCTTGCCGCAGGAAATGGGGTGCGGCAGCGGGATGACCTGCTGGAGGAGACAGCGGGATTGGCAGAAAGCCGGCGTATGGGACAAGATCCACCAGATTCTTCTGGCCCAGTTACGCAAGGTCGACCAGATCGATTTTTCCAGAGCGATTGTCGATTCGTCCTCCGTCTGCGCCGTTTTGGGGGTCAAAAAACCGGCCCGAACCCCACAGACAGGCGGAAAGCGGGCTCCAAGCACCACTTGATTCCCGATGCAAACGGGATCCCTCTGGCCCATAAACTCACGGAAGCCAATCGGCACGATGTCACCCAGACCTTGCCGCTGGTCCATGCCATCCCCGCCATCGGCGGCAAACCAGGCCGCCCCCAAAAGCGGCCGGAAGCCCTTCAGGAAGACCGTGCTTACCATAGCCAAACGCTGCGAGAATCCTTGCGAAAACTGGGCATCGTCCCGCTGCTGGCAAAACGCTATACCGAACACGGCAGCGGATTGGGCAAAACACGCTGGGTGATAGAACGATACTTGTCCTGGCTTCACCAGTTCAAACGCCTCCGGCAACGGTATGAACGCCGAAGCGATATTCATGACGCGTTTCTGAGATTAAGTTGTGCTCTCATCTGTTTCAATGTATTACAAAACTCTTTTTGTTAGAGGCTCCTAGTTATTGGGGGGAAGGTTTGGATAAAGCCCCGTAAGGGTTATTTCAATTCGGCATTTATTGTTCAAGGTGGATACCATGAAAATACCTAAGGTTTCCGTGTTCTATATAGGAGTAATAATATTTTTCTCCTTCTCTTTATCATTATCTGCTTCAGCCTGTCCGATTGGTGATCTAAACAGTGATTGCATGGTAAATCTATCAGACCTACTCATTTTCTCGGGACAATGGTTGAATTCTGTTGGCTGTGTGGGATATTATGAAGATTGCTGCGCTAATTTGGACGGAATCGACGGTGTAAATCTGGCCGACTTTTCGCTTTTTGCGGAGACTTGGGGGCATGCCGAGTCTTTTCCTGTTGTGATCAATGAGATACACTATAATCCAGATTTGTCTGAGGAACTTGTCGAATTTGTTGAACTGTGTAATTTGTCAAGTAAATCGATAGACCTTTCAGGGTGGGAACTCACTGGTGGAATTCGGTACATTTTTCCGTCTGGGACTCGAATTGATGCAGGGGGATATTTGGTTATTGCGGAGGATCCGACACCGGCTTATGTGGATGTCACAATTCCTGGTAAATATGGCACACCGACTGGTTTGGTCTTAGGCCCGTTTGCTGGGAAGCTAAGTAATAATGGCGAGACGGTTACCCTAACCGATGCGTGGGGCAGAATCGTTGATAAAGTGGATTATAAACTGGGTTTTCCATGGCCAATGGTGGGCGATGCAGTTTCCGAGCCAGGTACAGGCGCCTCGATTCAGCTGGTTAATCCGACATTTGATAATGACTTAGGTGGTAACTGGCGCAGTGCTTACCCGACCCCCGGAGCGGCTAATGTGGGGGTCTATATGGCCAATAATCCGCCATGCATTCGCCAGGTTAAACATCATCCAAAACAGCCGCGAGCCAATGATGTTGTTACAATTACTGCCAAAGTTACTGACCCGGACGGAGTATCTGCTGTTATACTCAGATATCAGGTGATTGAACCTGGTAGTTATATCCCGATTACGTTGCCGAATCTTTCTACAACGGTGCCGACAGTTCCCAACCCTGAATATGAAAACCCCGTTAATTGGACTGCTGTGCCAATGTCTGATAATGGTCTCAACGGAGATGTCTCTGCAGGGGACAGGGTATATACCGTTTGCGTTCCTGCGGAGATCCAAACCCACCGTTGCCTGATTCGATACCGGATTACGGCCATCGACAATGGTGGCCGAAGTGTTACTGTTCCGTATGCCGACGACTCGCAACCCAACTTTGCATATTTTGTTTACAATGGTGTTCCATCCTGGACAGGGGACGGTGTGACTTACAGTTCCGAAGTGCTGACTTCCCTTCCAGTCTATCATCTGATTGCTAGAAACAGTGATGTGGAAAACTGTTTTTGGAATTCGTCTTGGGACGACGGTGAATATCATTTCGCTGGAACGCTTGTTTATGACGGCGAGGTTTATGACCACATCTATTATCATATTCGAGGCCAATATTCCACATTTCGATGGGGCAAAAATAAGTGCCGATTCCGTTTTAATCGCGGGCATTACTTTCAGGCAAAAGATGACTATGGAAACAAGTACGAGAATAAATGGAAGTATCTGATTCTTGGTACCGGAACTTGTCCCTGGTGGCAGTGGCCCCATCCAGGTTCTTGGGATCAAGGAACTGGCGGAATGGTTCTCAATGAACCGCTTAGTTACCGTCTTTACAATCTTGCCGGTGTTCCGGCGCCTTACACGCATTTCTTCCATTTCCGGGTGATTGATGCAGTTTCTGAGACTGGTCCAACGCAATACGATGGGGATTTCTGGGGATTATTTTTTGCTGTTGAAGAGCCGGATGGACGGTTTTTGGACGAGCATGGTCTGGCAGATGGAAATGTCTACAAAATGGAAGTTGGAACCCCTGATCAGAAAAATCAAGGACCTACTCAAGTCACGGATGATTCCGATGTCTGGGACTTTATCAACGGACAAAATACTTCGTCTACACAGAGTTGGTGGGAACAGAATACCCGTTTGGATTGGTATTACAGTTTCAAAACCGTCGGGATTGTTATCAACAACTCCGATCCGCGGCCCCAGGAAAACTGCTTCTATTTTCATGATCCGCTGACCGGGAAATGGTCGATCCATCCATGGGATTTGGATTTGACGTATGAATGGGCAACTCACTACACCTGGTGGGAAAATATCACCTACTGTTTAAATTACCCAGTTCTGAATCTTGCTTATCAAAACCGAGCCCGCGAGCTGGTGGATTTGTTGTTTGACAATGATCATTGTGGTTGGCGTCAGACCGATCAATTGGTTGATGAACTGGCATCGGTCATAGCCACCCCGTATAACGGGCAACGATTCGTCGATGCTGAGCGAGCTCTTTGGGATAACCATCCCAAGGTTAACAGCTTTTACCGGAATCTCTGGTACGAACACAACGAATTTTTTACACAGCCAGGCCGGGCAAAGAATTGGGACAATATGGTTGCTTACTACAAACAATTTTTAACGGCCGAAGGGATGTCAGGTTTCCTAAGTGGTAGCTACGGACTGCATGAACTGCTTCCGAGTATTGCAGATTTGGCAATTCCCAATAAGCCGACGATTTCCTATATTGGCCAGCCTGGCTATCCAGTCAACAACCTTCTTTTCCAGACTACGGCTTTCAGTGATCCACAAGGGGACGACACTTTTGCCGCTTTGAAATGGCGGATTGCTGAGGTAGAACCCTACTCTCCCGCTGAACTGTCTGAGCCGGGGCAACCACAAACTTTCGAGTTGATTTCAAGAAACGAGATTTGGAAGTACTACAGGGCCGTTAATGGGGAACCCTCTGAGCCGGTGACAGAATGGAGGCTGCTTTATTACGACGATAGCAACTGGCAAAGCGGACAAACCAGCATTGGTTACGGTGACAATGACGACCTGACAGATCTGGCGCTCCAGTCGCCGCCGATGCAGAATAATTACACGTCGATTTATTTACGCAAAATCTTTGAGGTTTCAAATCTTGACGATATCGAGTCATTTGCTTTAAGAGTTTATGTTGACGGTGGTTGTGTTGTCTGGATCAATGGAGTTGAAGTGGCACGGCTGAATTGTTCTAACGGATTCAAAGCATGGAATGCTACGACCGGTGCTGCTTATATAGAACCGGCTTGGTATGATATTATGCTCCCAGCTCCTTACAACTATTTTATTGAAGGTGAAAATGTTATTGCCGTTCATGTCTTGAATGAATCTATCGACAGTTCTGACCTTTCCTTCGACGCCATCCTGACGGGGGAATCGTCAAATTCGGTATATTTTCAGAAAACCAAACGCGGGAAATACGAGATTCAAACTCTTTGGGAGAGCTCTGAGATTACCAATTCAACAGAGACCATTATTCAGATCCCGGCTTCAGGGCTTCAGGTCGGCAAGCATTATCGTGTACGATGCCGGATGAAGGACAATACCGGACGCTGGTCCCACTGGTCTGATCCGATTCAGTTTACCGCCGGCGAGTCTTTGAGCGTCGGCACCCTCGAGCATCTGCGGATTACCGAAGTTATGTACAACCCTGCACCGGCCGATCCGGCCAGAGGAGATCTAAACGTTGATAAAGATGAATTTGAATTTGTTGAATTGAAAAATTGTAGTGTGGATGAAACGCTCGACTTGACCTATGTAGAGTTGGCCAGCGGAGTCACTTTCCGCTTTGCCGATGGCGTCGTGAGCTCTCTGGCACCGGGGGAGTTTGTGCTGGTGGTCCGCAACATTGCTGCTTTCAGTTCCCGATACCCCGGGTCGTCTGGTCGTATCGCTGGAGCTTATTCCGGCAAGTTAGATAACAGCGGTGAGCAGATTACTCTGGTTGATATAATCAACGGGACAATTGCGGATTTTAAGTACAACGATGGATACGGCTGGCCAGTATCTGCTGACGGGGCAGGTCATTCGCTGGTCCCTCTGGATTCGGCCATTCCGAAAGAGACGACCGGTTCCTTAAATTACGGGGGCAACTGGCGGGCCAGTACCTATCGGCATGGTTCGCCCGGAGCGGATGACCCGGTACCCCTCGCTGGAATTGTTATTAATGAGCTAATGGCTCACACGGATTTCAGAGATCCCGTCTATCCGCAATATGACAGCAACGACTGGGTTGAACTATATAACCCGACCAGTTCCACTATGGTCTTGGATGGAAACTGGTATCTGAGTGACAGTCTGGATGATTTGAGAAAATGGGCGTTGCCTGCCGGTACTATTCCGGTTGGTGATTGGATAAGCTTCGACGAGATAACCGGCTTCCATAATCCGATCTCTACCGGTTTTGGGCTGGATAAGACCGGCGAATATGTTTTGCTGTCCTACCTGCCTGGGACCTCCGCCGACCGAGTGGTTGATTGTGTCCGATTCAGTGGTCAGCCCAATAATATCTCCTTCGGCCGTTATCCCGACGGCGGAACGTATTGGTTCTTTCTGGCTACTCCGGGTAGCCGCAATGCGGCCAATGCGGCTCCGCTGCCGAAGGGCGTGCTTATTAGCGAGATAATGTATCATCCAAAAGAAGGCACAAACAATGAGGAATATATTGAGTTATACAACACAACCACTTCATCGGTTTCTCTTTTTAATACAGCGGGAACGTGGCGAATCGCCAACGCCGTATCATATACATTTCCTGCAGGTGTGAGTATTCCCGGCGATGGAAGGATCGTAGTGGTCGGATTTGACCCGGCGGTAGAGAACGCGCGTCTGACAGCCTTCAATACGGCTTATGGCTCTGCTTTGACGGCCGGTATCACCATTTTCGGGCCTTGGGTTGGGGATTTATCCAACAGCGGGGAACGGATTGTGCTGCAGGAGCCGCAGGAGGCCGATCCTCCCCAGATCCTGTCAATCTGGTGGATTGATATTGACCAAGTGATCTACAGTAACCAAGACCCGTGGCCGGCCAGCCTGGATGGAACCGGAACAGCACTACATCGGATTTCTTTAGGGCCAGATGACTCTGGGGATGCCCCAAACAACTGGCAAGCTGATGCTCCTTCACCTGGTCGATGAAAAGAGGGCAATCTTCTGTCCCTTCTCGATATGTCTACAATCTTAACCAGGGGGTTCGAATGAAAAAGAAACACGTGTTTCAGATGAGCGTCCTTTTGGTTGTGGGACTGTCATTCTTGTTCTGATGCGGCTCCACCTGAAGGGGATTGGATACTCATTTGGTCCGATGAATTTGATGGTGCGAGCATCGATCCTGCCAAGTGGAGTTATGGAGCAAAACCATGGGGGACGACCGACAACAGTCCATGCTTGATTACCCCCGAAGATAGTTACTTGAGTCCCTGGGATGGAAGTACGGATGGTGTTTTGGTCCTCCGAAGCCGCATGGGAACTTTTTCCGGCAATGGTAGAACTTATAACTTTTCCTGTGGTTGGGTGTACAGTAAAATATGGATGACATATGGATATCTGGAAATCCGCGCTCAGTATCCTATCGGCAAGGGGCAATGGCCTGCTTGGTGGATGCTTCGGGAGGGCTGGCCACCTGAGTTTGATATTGCGGAATTTCGAGGGGCTAATGGTCCTGACAATGATTATATGACACAAGCGGTATATGACGAGGCAGCTCAGTGGCATAGTCATCACATTGCGGGGGATTTTTCGGACTGGCATATTTATGGTTTTGAGTGGGGGCCTGGATATGTAAAGTGGTATATTGATGGTGTGCTCACTTATTCGGTTAATGATCCTGATATTCCGAATCAGCCGATGTATGTGATTCTAAGCGGCGGATTGGATTCAAATGCGGATGCATCCACCGGTTTTCCAAACTATTATGTTGTTGATTATTTTCGCTGGTATCAAAAAGATTTTACAGGGCCTCCTGCTGCCCCAACCAATTTGACAGCTTCAATAACATCGAGCGGAATTCTTTTGAACTGGGAAGCCTCTGCTGATTGGGATGTGAATTCCTATAATATTTATTCGAGTACAAACCCGGAAGAGCCCAAAGATTTGATTGCTACGGGTATTACTGGGACTAATTATATGAGTATGGAATTGACAGACGGCACTACATATTATTATGTTGTAACATCTGTTGATGAGGAGGGCTACGAATCTATTTCAAGCAATGAAGTCTCCGAGACTGCAATAGCATTCCACCCCGTGACAGTCGAAAATTACAGTTTTGAAGAGCCAGGCATTGGAAAAGTCAAAGGCTGGAACGGTGAAAATGGTACGAATATTCCCGGCTGGAACAGCGATGATTCATCTGTAGATTCCGGTGTGGAACGAGCCAGCACGACCCATCGCTTTTATCGAGGATTTCTGATGGGCAATGACCCCCCGGTTTGGCAGTTGACTTCCGAAGGTATTGCTGCCGGCAAAATATATCTTCTGGAAGCAGATCTGTGGGATACATACGGAGGAGAAACAATGACTATGAGCTTATTTTATATAAATAACATGGGTCAGAAGATTCAGCTTGCTTTAAGGGAGTTTCCTGTGGGTGGATTGGACAGATGGGATGCGATTTTGGGAACGGTTGTTTATCGTGTTGATGAGGGGCCTCTGGAAGCCATTGGGCGGAATCTTGGAATAATGTTTGATAATAATGCCAGTGGCTGGGTGGGAATGGATAATATACGATTAAGCGTCGGCATCGATCCAGAGCTTAAGGGTGATTTGAATAAAGATGGCCGAGTAGATTTGTGTGATTTTGCAGAGTTATCATCGGGGTGGCAAACAAGTTATAACATGACAACATTGGTGCATGTGGCAAGTAACTGGCTTTTAGAAACATCTTCCTTTTAGAAGTCATCCCAAAACCCTCCTTAGGAGGATCAGGATGCAGCCAAGTTGAACCATGGCCAGAAAGTTTTTCAGATGATATTCATAACGGACAACCAAACGACCAAACGACGGTAGTTTTGGAGGCAGGCAAACAGCCGCTTCACCTTCCACCGTTTCTTGTAACGCCGCACAAGGTACGGCCATCTTGTATAGACGTGTAATGTACCCCTGTATTTTGGACTAGCATGATTTTTAACAAAAACAGTATTTTTTCGTTATCTTCTGTATCTTCTGTCGATACTGCACCGGATTCATATATTCCAATGCCTGATGGGGTCGCTTGGTGTTATACCAGTGCACCCAGTGAGCAATTTTTTGCCTCGCCTGCTCGATGCTTTCAACGCGATGGATCCAGGCCACTTCTTCCTTAAAACTGCGGATAAACCGCTCACACAATCCGTTTTCTTCCGGCGTATACGGCGTAATGAATTCCTGTTGCAGACCGTAGTCCTTCGCCGTACTGCGATACAGCTTTGAACCGAGCAACAGCCCGTTATCATGACAAAGCATCAATCCCGCCGGGGCCAGCCGCACATGACCGAATCGTTCGATTAGAGCGGCTTCCAAGGTACGCTCCGCCGTCTTGGCCCGTCCGGTATGGGCCAGTTCCCAGCCCAGGACTTCCCGTGTGCAGCAATCCAGCACCGGGACAAAACTGCACCAGCCGTCTTTCGCCCCGCAAAAGACCAACGCCAGGTCCGTACACCACCGCTGATCCGGATGGTCCGCAATCGTCGTTTTGACCTCGACCCGGGGACGTTTACCAGTCTGTCGCTGCCGGACCGTCCAGCCGTTTCGCCGCATGATTCGAGCCACTTTCTTCCGATTGACGCGTTCCCCCAAAACGTGCTTCAAATAGGCCCAGACACGCCGAATTCCGAAGAACGGGAACGCCTCGATAATCTCATAAATCAGCATCGCACGGCGTCCATCCACCAGCGGCCGAGCTGTCCGCTGACGGGGTTGATAATAGGTCGTACGGCGCGGCATCTCCAGCCATCGGCAGAGTTTTGTGATCGACAGGTCTTTCTGTTCTTGTAAAAGATCATTCCGGACGGCGTTTACGAGATCCCGTCCGGTAATTCCACACCGCAGATGCGGTACGCTTTTTTTAAGACGTCAATGTGCAGCGATTGTTCGCCGATCTTGGCGTACAGCTTCTTCATTTCGGCCTCATGGCGGGCCTCGATGTGCCGCGGATGCGCCCGCAGGTGTTCCTCGCCGCCGGCCAGAAAATCATCGACCCACTGTTCAATCTGGGCCACGGTCAGCGTGCCATGCTGGCGGGCCACAGTTGAGCCGGGGTCGTCTTGCCCTTGATGATGTCCAATCCCGCCGCGGCCTTGCGTTTAGCCGTCCAGCGTTGAACCTCGTTCGCTTCTACCGTGTTTGTTTCTGTGGCTTTGTCGCTCATGCGTACCTCCGTTGGATTTTCGCGATGGATGTTGTCTGCATTTCGGTTCGTCGGCCTGCGGTCGCCTCACCTCCACTCCGCCAACATCCATCATACCTTAACTCCTGTTACCTGTCCAACCCAACAAGGGGACGCTATATTATTTTATCTGAGCTGTTTTAGCAATATCATAGCTATCATCTTTACCATTTCCTTTGACACATCTGGTCTTGTTTTTTCCATAAAAAACCGTCCGAGCAGAAGAATTTCCTTGCCCCTGCCCGAACGGTTCACCTAAGCTGGATTGGTGGAGGTGGACGCTTTAAAAGCAACGATTTTATCTGCTCAAGAGGATGTTGTCTATCTGTGCCCAAGTACCGCTGGCTGTGTTATCGAATTCAACCCCCAATAACTTCCCGGCTGCCCCTGGAACAGTCGATACATTAATCGTTAGGATATAACGATTCATAGCAGATACGTTGAATGTCTGACTAGCGATTGTTATTCGGGAAAGTCCGTCTAAGTACAAGCCATTTCATAACCTCCTGAGCGTTATGATAAGGCAAGCAATATGAAAAAACGCGTTATATACAGTTATATCCCGATCCCAGCGGACCACCAGCCGGCGAAAATTCCCCAGCCACGAGAACGTCCGCTCCACTTTATACCGTCGTTTATAGCGCCGCATCTTCCGACCGTCATAGTACTTCTGTTCCTTATTGTTGCAGCGGTAGGGACAAATCAACTCGATTCCCTTTTTGGCCAGCCGTTCTCGCAACGGGTCGCTGTCATAGCCCCTGTCGGCAATCAGCCGGCGGGGATTCTGTTTGGGCCGTCCCCGGCCCGCACGCGGCACGGCGATCCAGCTTATCGTTTTTTCGAGCAGGTTGCCTTCGTTCGGGGACGCCGAATCCAGGTGGTTTCCCAAAGGAACACCTTGGCCGTCGACCACCACCATCCACTTCGTGCCCTTGCCGCGTTTGGTCTTTCCGACGCCGTCGCCCCTTTTTTCGCCGGGGCGAAACTGCCGTCGACAAACGCCTCGGACCAGTCCAATTGGCCCTTTTCATCCAATTCGGCCAAAAAGGTTCGCCAGACCTGGAGCCAGATGTCTTGCTCTTCCCAGACTCGAAGCCGTCTCCAGCAGGTGGAAGGGCTGGGATACTGTTTGGGTAAATCGGCCCACGGAGCTCCAGTCCGCAGGATCCAGAGAATTCCCTCAAAGACCTTGCGATTGTCCGCCCAGGGTCTGCCGCCTCGCTTGGATTTCTTGAGTTTGGGCAGCAACGGCTCAATTTTACGCCATTGTTCATCGGTCAGTTTCCAACGTTGTTTGGCCATTCTTGACTCCTTAAAAAAACCTGTTTGGGAGTCAAGTGTATATAAGTTCTTTTATACCCTACCCATTGTCAAGACAAAAAACCGGTTGTTTTAAGGTGGACGTATCGCCGTCTGTTACCGCCGTTGGCACGGAGGGAGCCCGAAGGGCGACCGGAGTGCCAACGGCGACGCCATACACCGCCGCGGGGCTGCGGTAGCCCAGCGTCTGGTGCAAACGCTCATTGTTATAAAATGCAAAATATCGACCCAGATAGTACCGGGCCTCCGCAATCGTCTGATAGTCACGCAGATACACTTCCTCGACCTTCACCGTTCGCCACAGTCGCTCAATGAAGATGTTGTCGAATACCCGGCCCTTGCCGTCCATGCTGATCTGGACGCTGGCCTTACGCAACGTTCCGGTAAAGTTCTCCGAGGTGAACTGGCTGCCCTGATCAGTATTAAAAATCTCCGGGCGTCCCTGGCCGAGAGCCGCTTTCAGGGCCGACACACAGAAGTCTGATTCCAGCGTAATCGAAACTTCCCAGCTGAGTACATACCGGCTGAACCAATCCATGACCGCCGTCAGATACAGCCAGCCGCGATACATCCGGATGTAGGTAGTATCCGCCGACCAGACCTGATCGGGCCGGGTAATTTCCACATCCCGCAGCAGGTACGGATAAATCTTGTGCTGGGTGTCCGGAATGCTCAAACCCCATTTTCGACGCGGATAAACCGCCTCCAGGCCCATCTGACGCATCAGACGGCGAATCCGCTTGGGATTGACCGGATGACCTTCCAGCCGCAGCCCTTCGGTCATCTTGTCAATGCCGTAAAACGGAGTTTTGACGTATTGTTCATCGATCAGCTTCATGAGCATCTCATTATATTCCGTTTCGCCTTGGGCGGTGTAGTACAGACTGCTGCGGTTGAGGCCCAGCAGATCACACTGGCGGACAATCGGGATCGTTTTGTGGCCCGGCTCAACGGCCTGACGTTTTTGCTCAATCGTCAAGACCAGATTTTTTTTTCAGCCAGTCCAGTTCTACTTTTAACTGACCAATCTGCTGGTATAACTCTGACGTTAACGCCTCCTGATCCCGCTGCTCATGTTTTCGCCGGCGGGAAAACAACTCCGGCAGCGAATCGAGCAACTGCTTTTTCCACTGCATGATCTGGTTCGGGTGAACCTCATACTCGCTGGCCAGTTCAGCGATAGATTTATCGCCTTTGATTGCCGCCAAGGCCACTTTAGCCTTGAATGCGGCACGATGATTCCGTCTTTTGTTTTTCATAAATTTGTCTCCTGATACTGTATCGTCTCAGGCGACAAATCCACCTTAATTATGCGCCCAGTTTTTGGGGAGTATTATACTTGCCGGGCGCAAGTTTAAATTCTATCAATCTTTAGGTTATGAAATGGCTTGTAGTAAAGTTGTGCTTTCAGAGCAGAAGACCCCTGAGCATTGAATGACAATTTGAATGTCTCATTTCCAAGGATCGTATAATTAGTTGTCTGCCAGATTGCCGGATCGGTATCTTTCAAAAAACCAATCCAGCTTCCATCCGTTGCTGCCTCAGATTGTTCGACTCCAGAATCGAACGGAGCCGTATCGCTGGACCAGCCAGGAATCAGATTCCAATTATTGTTAATCTTTCCTGTGCCGGGTTCTTCAAAGCTGTGATTGATTAATGGAATTGACCTTCCCCCGTTTATAGTACCACTAAGCATTGGAATATCCAGCGTTAAGTAA
>DAOSUR010000029.1 GCA_035378985.1 Anaerohalosphaeraceae bacterium | reverse complement strand
TATTATGAAAGGCTAATCCGGAGCCCGAAAGATGAATGGTTTCGTAAAAACAAAACAGTTGTTTTTTGACCGGCAGGCGGTTACCAGTGCCCTGGACAAGAGCACCCGGAAGGTGTTGTCGAAGTTCGGAGGCCTGGTCCGAAAGACCGCCCGCTGGTCCATTCGCAAACGAAAGAGGGCCTCCGCCCCGGGATCACCGCCCTCCAGTCATACGGAGCTTTTGAAGCGGTTTATCTTTTATTCGTATGACGACTCCGAAAAGTCTGTGGTCATCGGTCCGGCTAAGCTCCATGCCAAAAAGGGATCTGCGCCGGAGGTCCTCGAATATGGGGGAACGATTTTGCTGGAGATCGGAGAAGTAAAAAAACAGATTCAGATCGCCAGGCGACCCTATATGAATCCGGCCTTTGAGAAAACCAAAACCCAGCTGCCGCATCTGTGGCGCAATAGCATTATCAGATAAAGGAGAATTTACAATGGCAACGACCTATAAGCTCGGAATGGAAGCGGTCATCAAGTACCAGGCCCCCGCCCTGGCCGACCCTTCGACACTCGATCCTGCTGCTGCCGGCGGGATGACCGAACTTTCCAATGTGCGGGATGTGACGGTCAACCACGAAACGGGTGAGGCGGACATCACCACCCGCGCCAATGCCGGATGGAGAGCCACGGCTGCTACGCTGAAGGAATGCACCGTCGAATTTGAGATGGTCTTCAAGCCCAGCGATGCCGGATTTACGGCCATCAAGAATGCCTGGCTCAACAATGAGGAGATTTCCCTGGCGATTATCAGTGAAGATCCGGACACCTCCGGCGCCGAAGGTCCGTGCGGGAATTTTTCGATCACGAATTTCAGCCGCAGCGAGCCGCTGGAAGAGGCGATTGTCGTCCAGGTGACCGCCAAACTGTCGGCCTGGGGCCACTGGTACACCAAGGCGTAATTTGAAAGGCTTTTTCTCATGAAAGAATTTATCGACAGCACCGGCAGGAAATGGGTCCTGTCCCTGACCATCGATGCGGTCAAACGCTGCCGGGATCTTTTGAACATCAATCTCCTGGAACCGGAAAAAGGTGACCCTCCCCTGCTGACCCGAATCGGCACCGACGAGATCCTGTTCTGTGACCTGCTGTACTGCTTGTGCAAACCGCAATTGGATCAGGCAGGGATTACTGACGAGCAGTTCGGCCAGGCCTTAGGCGGCGATGCGATCCGGTCGGCCAGCCATGCCTTCTATGAGGAGATGATCGATTTTTTCCAGAAACGCGGCCGCAGCGACCGGGCCAAGGCTGTGGCCAAGCAGAGGCAGGTGATCGACCTGGCGGTCCGGACGATCGAGCAGACCTTGGACGCGGTGGACCTGGAGACGGAAGTTGTGAAGGCCCTTGGGAGTGTATCTACAAACTCGCCGGGATCATCGGGATCGATCCGGGACCGCTGACGTTGCGGGAGCTTGTCTGGATGGCCCAGGGCCGCGGGGAAAGCGCCTGGGGGCGGACCAGCAACCTGATGGCCCTGATTGCCAATGTCAACCGGGACCCGAAAAAGGGCCGTCCCTTCAAGCCGGAGGATTTTAATCCCTATGCCCGAAAATCCAGGGTCATCGTCCTGACCAAGAAGAACTTCGGGCTCCTTCGGGATCTTTTTATTGGAAAGGCGGGAAACTGATGGCCGCACAGGCGGGAGCCATCCGGGCCGGACGGGCGTTTGTCGAGCTTTATGCTGACAGCAGCCGATTTGTCGCCGGGCTGCGGCAGGCTGAAACCAAACTTCGCCAGTTCGGCCAGAACGTTCAGAACCTCGGGATGCGGATGACCGCCCTGGGGACAGCGGCCCTCTCTCCGTTTGCCATCTCTACCAAGGTCTATAAGGACTTTGATGATGTGATGCTTTCGGTCAAGGCCGTTACCGGTGCCACGGGCGATGAATTTGATACCCTGACCGAAAAAGCCAAGTACCTCGGAAGGACGACCTCCTTTACCGCCGCGCAGGTGGGTTCTGCGATGCTCGAACTGGGCCGGGCGGGATTTGCCGCAAAAGAAATTGACGACTCCATCGCCTCGATCATGAACCTGGCCCGAGCCACCGGAACCGATCTGGCCGAGGCCACCAATATCGCGGCCGCTACGCTGCGTGCCTTTGGAATGGATGCGTCTGATATGACCCGCGTGGCCGATGTGCTAACAGCCACGGCCAATACCTCTGCCCAGACACTTTCGGATCTGGGAGAGTCGATGAAATATGCCGCCCCGGTTGCGGATCTGTTCGGCCTGTCCCTGGAGGATGCCTCCAAATCATTAGGCATCCTGGCCAATGTCGGCATCAAGGGCTCGATGGCAGGGACTACGCTCAAGAATATCATGCTCCGCCTGACGGACAGTTCCATCCGCTCCAAATTAAAGCAGCTCGGTGTGACTGTCTCCAACGCCAATGGAGACTTCCGCAACCTGGCCGACATCCTTACGGACCTGGGCAAGGCCACCCAGAACATGGGCGATGTGGAAAAACTCAGCATTTTTAATGAGATCTTCGGCCTGCGGGCCATTGCCGGAGGATCGAAACTGACCACCGAGACATTTATCCGATTGATTAACGCCATTGACCATGCCGCCGGCACGGCCCAGCGAACGGCCCAGGTCATGGACAGCGGTCTTGGAGGCGCGTTGCGCCGGATGTGGTCGGCCGTTGAGGGCGTTGGGCTTGCCATCGGCAGGTCCCTTTCCAAACCGCTGTCGATCTCTGCGGATCTATTTGCCGTGGTCAGCAACAAGATTACCGAATGGACCGACAAGCACCGAGCCTTGGTGGTGGTCCTGGGGGCCTTTGCGGCTTCCCTGCTGGTTGCAGGAACGGCTTTGATCGGCCTGGGCCTTACGCTCAAACTGATGGCCTTTGCCCTGGACACGATGAGAACGGTCCTCGGAGCCATTGTCGGGGTCTTTAAGGGAGTCAAGGCCATCCTCATGGCCCTTTTAAATCCCTTGGCGCTCCTGGCCGTCCTGGTGGCGGCCTTGTCTGCGGCGTTTGTTGTCATGAGCGGAGTCGGCCAGAAAGCCCTCAGCGCCCTGCAGAAAAAGTTTTCCGACCTGAAGTCCGATGCCCTTAACGCCTGGGGCGGGATCGTAGCGGCCTATGCCAGCGGGGACTTAGGGCTGGCCGCCAGAATCGCCTGGCTGACCGTCAAAGAGCAATGGGCCAAGGGCGTGGCGTTTTTAGAGACCAAATGGCTGGAGTTTAAGACCTTCTTCCTCAAGGCCGCCTTCGGGGCCTTCTATGGAGCCCTGGCGGCCTGGGAGTTCGTCCAGAACGCCATCGTCGTCGGTGTGATCGAGGCCTCTGCAGCCGCGGCGGGCGCCTGGAACGTCTTTGTCTCCTGGTGGAAGAAAGCCATCGAAGGAACCGCCATGGCCCTGGCCAAGGTCTACAACTGGATGATGTCCCTGATGGATGAGAATTGGGATGGCGCAGAGTTTATGCGCCAGATGACGGACAGCTTCCACGAGGGCATGGACCCAATCAACCGCCAGCTGGAAGCCAAACAGAATGAGGCCGAGCAGACACGCCGCCAGATGCGCGATGCCGCCCAAAAGGATCATGAAGACCGCCTGCGGGAGATTACGGATGCGGACAAGCAGCGGCGAGAGGGCCTGGAGGAATCCCTCAACCAGGAACTGGAGGGAATCTCTCAGGAGCTGGCCCAGGCCAAAGAAGACCTCAAAAACGCGATCCAGAAGGCCAAGCAGCAGGCCACCGAAAAGGCAGAGCAGGATAAAGTACAAGAACGGGCTTCTCGCCTGCGGGGTGCAGTGGGTATGGCCGGTGCTGCCCTGGACCTGGCCTCGGCGACTTCGGCAGGGACATTCTCCGCGGCAGCCCTGTCCGGCCTGGGAGCCGGCGGGGTCTCTCAGAAGATTGCCGACAACACCGCCGCCACCGCCCGCCATACGGAAACCATCGCCCGCAATACCGAAGACGGGGCGACCTTTACATAGGAAACAGAAATGGCCGTCACAGTCGTTGAACGATTTGAATCCAGGGATATCGAGCGGGGCAACAGCCCCAGAGCCATTTTGCGCTATGTGATCAAAGGCACGGAGGACCACGCCGAGGCCCTGTCCAATCTGGCCGCCATAGCACCGACGCTGTTTGATGGCCTGCCCCGGCTCAAATACAAGGTCGTCCCCGTCGGCCCCAAACTCTGGTACGGCGAGGCCCAGTACCAGCCCCCTACCCGACAGGAGACCGGCATCAAGCTCTATCAATTTGACACCGGCGGCGGCACCCAGCATATCACCCAGAGCTTGGGGACCGTCCAGCAGTACGGGCGTGCTGGATATACCCCTCCCAACTTCCAGGGGGCCATCGGCGTTTCCCAAAACAGCGTCGATGGCGTGGACATTGTGGTCCCGGTCTACAACTTCAGCGAGGTCAACTATGAATCCAGTTCCCAGGTCGATGCGGCTTATAAACAGACCCTCTTTTATCTGACCGGCAGGGTCAATAACGATTCCTGGAACGGCTATGCCGCCGGAGAGGTGCTGTTTTTGGGTGCCGCCGGCTCCATGCGTGCCGGAGGCGACTGGGAGATCACCTACCGATTCGCCGCCAGCCCCAACCTGACAGGCATTACCATCGGAGACATTACCGGGATCGCCAAGAAGGGCTGGGAGTACCTGTGGGTCCAGTACATGGACGAAGAAGACGCTACGGCCAAATCCATGATCAAACGGCCCTGGAGCGTCCATATCGAACAGGTCTATCCCTACGGGGACTTTGGAGACCTGCACGTATGAGCCAGTCCCTCAAAAAAGTCAAACCCGGCGACAAGCTGCAGATCCCGGCAGCCGTGTACAATGCCTTTGTCGATGCGGCCCTGGACTTCCGCAGCAGGCAGCACAATGTCCAGACACCAACCGGCGGCTGGACTGCCTCCGAGAAGGTCAAGATCAAAAACAACAGCGGCACCGATGCAGCCCGCTTTCAGGTCCTGGGTATCGATGGAGTCCTCTTCGATCCCCAGGATGCCCTGCAGACCTTTCAGCAGGAAGTGGTTTTATTGGGCAATACCCCCCTGCTTGCCCGTCATGCCGGCGGCCGGTTTGTCATCTGCGCCAGCCCCATCCCCAACGGCACCATCGGGACCGGCTGGGGCAGCGGGATCTGCCCGGTCCAGGTCAATGTCACCGATGAATCTCACGGGTATGCCGATGTGGCCGATGGCCAGGCGGCCTACCTGGCCAGCGCTGAAAGCGGCCCCTGCACCATCCTCTGGAAGGAATCCGGAACAGGCATTAAATGGGCCGTGGTCCGCTTCGGCGGCAGCGGCGGCGACAAACCGGAATGTTTCCTGCTGACCGACCTATCCCAAAATCCGATGCAGGGCACGCATCAGGTTCTCGGTGAAGGATGGCTCTGGGTAGATGGGTCTTATGGATCGGTGCAAATCCTTTGCCATCCGGCATCACAGCTGGATAATTACCGCCTTTCATACGTATGGGCCCAGAAAGTCAGCGGGATCTGGGTGGCCATTTCTATGACCAATATCCCGGTTTCTATTTGTTCGAGCTGAACCATGTATCCATTCGTCGGCTGCTACAAAAATGTTTCCGGACTCCTGGTCCCCTCCTGGACCAACCCCTGCAATCCGGCTCAGCAGCTGGCTGGGTGCGTCAAGAAACAATCCGGGGTAAAGTTCCCGGTACTGACCGCAGGGATTGGAGATTCCTGCATGGGACCATTATACGGCTGTGACAAGGTTATCGATGGGACACTATGCCCTGTGATCGAGTTTGCCAGTTATGCTTCTTATGACGAAATGATGTGGGGATGCTGCACTCCCTGCGATTTCTGCGTCGGACAGGTTCCTGATTTGATCCGATTACTCATCCAGAACTTTGACAGCGGCCAAAGCGGAATCTGCAATTATCAGTCCTATCCGAGTCGATGGTGGAAATTGGTGGGGTATTCGGATTCCATGCTGAATGGAACCCATTCTCTATCCCTTGGCGGACAGCAAGCGTATTACGGAACCTGTCATTGGTGGGTCTGTTATACAATCTCCCCGATCCAAAAACAGTTTTATTACTCCGAATACAACTGCCAGAATGACATCAATGAAGATGTGGCAGAGCGGCAGGTTGCCACGAAATTGATGATCGGTTTTTATCTGGCAGTAGCCCCCCCGCCCAGAATGACGATAAATATTACACTCCGGGACGCAACTAATTATACAGTTGCTTATTTGGGCGGATGGACCGCTTTTTCGGATACCGTGCCGATTGATTGCATGCAGATGAATATCGTGCTTCCGGAGCCGATGGATTCCTGGCGATCCGGAATTTACTACCCGGGATGGGATCCAGAAGGTGTCGAAGCCTATGTGGTCCACAAGGGACGCATCTATTTCTGTTTGGTCGGCCACACATCCAGTGCGATTAGCGAACCCGGCGTAGGAGCAAACTGGCAGGATTCCTGGCGTTATTATTGTCCCTATCCAAGCACTACCTACACGATCACCAATGGAGACCTTCCCTCCTCGTTCGTGTGGGCGGTCGGGAACCATTACGATCCCAATGACCGGGTACGCCATCTGGAAGACCTCTATAGATGCTATGCGGCGCACGAAGCCACGCTGGCCAATGAGCCGGGCACCGGACCCAATTGGGGGCAATATTGGGTGCGTGAAGGATGCCGCTGATGGATCATCCCTATTGCAGGCAGTTTCCCGGCGGGCAGATTTGCCGCAGAATCGGCATCCACGTATCCAGAAATTATTGCCGGTCGGTCTGCAGGGGCCAGCCTGCCGACGAGATAATACAGGAAAAGGCCAAGCGGCTTGTTACGAATCCAATGCCGAAGATAGAACCGTGGCGGCTGAAATGTCAGACCTGCCCGGGGCCGAGCGGAACACATCTGGACGAGAACGATACGTTTTTCAAGCCCTGTGGATATTGCTTGCTACTCGGGATCAAGTTGGATGGAACTAGACAGCACCTGGCAGACTGGTGGCAGTCCGGAGGAACTTGCCCGCTGGGACACTGGCCGCTAAGGCAAGGCCAAATCTAATCCTCTCTGCTAACAAACGAAAATCTTCCGGACCTGACCTATCTATAATTGTAAAATCCGTTCATATCCAGACCTTGTCCCTCTTTATTCTTGCATATATTAAAAAAAGGAAAAAACCGAAGAAAAAAAAGAGTTTGCAGACAAGCTCCTAATAGAGGGTAAAGGTTTTTTTATTAAGAGAAAGTATGCAGATAGAAAAAAACAAATTGGACAGGACGAAACGGTTCATGCGTTTGCTATTCGCTAATGAACGTCGAATTTATTCTTATATTTATCTTTTAATTCCTTGCCGGGCAGATGCAGAGGATCTTTTTCAGGAAACACTTTCTATTATGTGGACCAAGTTTGACCACTTTGAAGAGGGAAAGGATTTCGGCTCTTGGGGAATTGGGATCGCCCACCATGTTATCCAAAATTATCGGAGAAAAAAAGGCCATGGCCCTCTCTATCTTGGAGAAGAGATTGAAGGTCTTTTGGAAGAAGAAGCCCACCAATCCATTAAGGCCATTGATTTTCGTATCGAAGCCCTTCGTCAATGCCTAACAGAGCTGAATCCCCTCGACCGCCGGATTATTCATTGGCGATATGAAGACGAGATTTCCGTCAAGTCCATCGCGGAAAAAATGTGCACGACCATCAAAGTGATTTATGTCAAACTTGCTCGAGCTCATGATATTCTTCTTCGCTGCATCCGCAGGACGCTGGCAGAACAAGGAAGCGAATGATGGAATTCCTGCGTGAAAATCAGGTATTTTGCGAATGGGTCCTCAGATTTCGAGACGGCACTTTAACCGATGAGGAACTTCAGAGACTAAAGGGTGTTCTCCGTACACATCCGGAGGCCAGACGCTATTATATAGAATTGGTGATGCTTCAGGCGATTTTCCATGGTCGGAAGTCCCCACTTTCTGAAATTCCTCAGGACTTTGCTTCCGAGAAACTCCTTGATTGGAGGTTATGGCAGGCCTTGGCAAAAGAAGAAAATACAGCAGAACCAATCCCGGTGCAACAGAACGCTCCTCAGAACGAGGAAAACTACACCATTCGGCCTTCGATAAAACAGAGACAGACCTTGAGTAAGGTCCCTCTTTATGCTTTGATAGCGTCTGCAGCGGCACTTGTTGCTATAATTCTTTTGGCTCGGTTTTCTCCTTTCCGGGAAAGTCAATCCGTGGCTCTTTTGGCGGATACTTTCGGAGCCGTTTGGGCGGATTCGGCTTCTTGGACCAAAGGAACTCTACTTTCGGCCAGTTCCAAACCCTTTGTTCTTCGAGCAGGGTTGGTGCAGATTCTTTTTGATAATTTCGCACAAGTCACGGTTGAAGCGCCGGCTTCGTTTCAGCTGCTCGGAGAGGATATGCTGAAACTTCATTACGGAAAGCTTTACGCGGTAGTTCCTTCGTCTGCGTACGGATTTCAGATATGTACCCGTGAGTCTAAAATTATCGATTTGGGTACAGAGTTCGGCATTGCTCAAGGACTCAACGGGGATACTGAGGTTCATGTTCTTCGCGGAAAGGTTGTATTCGTTTCAAAAGCAAGTGGCCAGAATATCAGTTTGAATCTGCCGGCAGGAGAAGCGCGAAGGCTTCGTTCCTCAACAGGACAAATCAAAGAAATCGAATGCCGGGAGGATTTTTTTGTCCGGTATATTGACTCATCTTCAAATTTAATTTGGAAGGGTCAATCCCTCAGTTTGGCCGATCTGATCGGCGGAGGTAACGGGTTCGGGGGAGGAGATAACCGACGGGGGATTAATCTCTCAACAGGACAACTGCAGAATATAGCCAATCAGGGATATGAAACGCCAGAGGCAACCGGCTTTCGGACGGTCAAAGGAGCACCTTTTGTAGATGGAGTGTTTGTCCCAAATGGAGCTTCCGGGCCCACCATCATCAGTTCATTAGGTCACCAGTTTCTCTTCCCTCCCACCAGCGGAGAGTATTGGTCGGATATTACTTCCAATCCCTACTTGGCCAAAAAAGATCCGACAACCGGCATCATCGATTACGTTTCTACGCGGCTCGAGGTGGAAGAAGATGCGGAAACAGGGATTCCGCCCCGACTCTTGATTCATCCAAATGCAGGCATCACGTTCGATTTAGATCAGATCAGGCGGGCCTACCCTACCCTGGAAATGAAATCTTTCCGGGTCTTGTGTGGTCTGCCCCAGGTACTTGATTTTCGGAAACGTTCCGAATTTTGGGTATTGGTCGATGGGAATTGTGTTTTTCACTATCAGTCAGACTATCAGAACCTTCAAAGCAAGACAGTGGAAATTCCAATCACCCCAACAAATCGATTTTTGACTTTGGCCGCTACTGACGGCGGAGACGGAACGCACTACGACTGGTGCATTTTTGCTCAACCGATTCTGATAATGGAAAGAAAATAGAGATGCAGACAACTCGACGTGTGAAGTGTGTGTCGGCTGAAACGAAAAACATATCCGAAATTTAAACAATGTATGTGGAGGAACTGAAGATGAAAAGTGTAGCAGCAGTCTTCATGGTAGCCGTTGTGTCGGTTACGGTGTGTCATGCTAATGTCTTAGTCTATGAAGGGTTCGGCGAGGCAATCAACGGGAACCCTTTAACCGGCTATATCGGAACCAGTAAAATCGGTTTATCCGGTACGTGGATAGTCAATGCGGGCCAAGAGATGAGTCTTAGAACGGGAGAAGGCGGCCAATGGGGACAACCCGGGCCGAATTGGCCTGTTGCAGAGCACACAGCTTGGTGGCTGACTCAGGCATCGCGTCCGTTGAGCAGCTCGATCGACTTGACAGGAGACGGCAGTTTTTACATGAGTTTTCTCTTCCAGTCCGACCAGGCCGATCATGGTTCACAAGTCGGTTTGGCCAATGCCTCCAGCGAGCTGATGGCGGGTAATGCCTACTCCGGCGCTGCCGACAAAGGGATTACGGCCTATTACGGTGCACTGAACGGTGGATTTCAGACAAATTGCAACGGAACCTTCATCGACGGCAATTGGCGGGGAGAAATGCGAGATTACCTGGTGGTGATTATGCTCAATAAATATAATTCCGGCACTACAGACGATTTGGAGATCACACTCGAGTACTACCGGGACACAGTTTATGACGGCAGCCCCGATGCTTCCAGAACCATTGCCCTCACGGGAATAACGGATACTTTTACACATCTTGCTATCAAAGCAGATGGATGGGTGAGTATCGATGAGATCCGATTGGGGCATAGTTTAAGCGACGTGATTATTCCCGAACCTGCAACATTTTCTTTACTGGGACTCGGTCTCTTAGTTAGCTCGAGAAAATGGAGGTAATTCGTTGATTTTAAGTGCTACTCTGTTTTCTGTCAGCAGTCTGTTTGAAAGTGAAAGTGCAGATAAAAAAACAATTTTTGTGGAGGTTGCCATGAAGAATATAGTTATCCTTCTTGTGATTTGCACGTGTGCGATATCTACACAAGCCGCCTTGCTCGCATACGAAAGTTTTGGCGATGCCTTAAACAACGCTCTCCTGCAAGGGTATGCAGGAACCAGTGCGGAATCTGGTCTAAGCGGCGTATGGCAAGTGACTGGTGATCAAGTGACTGGTGATGCAGCCAACACCCAAACCGCCACTCCGCCGACCTGGGGAGCACAAATCGGGATACTCCACGGTTACAGCCCGGAAGTGGTTGGAGGAGCTCAACATGTGGTCAGAAAAACAGCGTGGAGTACCGCCACTGCGAGCCGTCCTTTGGTCAATCCGATTGATCTAACCTCAGATGGAACGTATTACATGAGCTTTTTTGCCGCCTGTGACGGGGCCGATTTTGTAGCCCAGGTCGGCCTTGCCAACGACACCCATGAAATCATGGCGGGAAATGTGTGGAATTGGGGTGGATTAACGGCCTATTACGGAACACTCGGGACAGCTCCTACCACCAATCAAAATGGGACGACAATAGGAGGCACTTGGGGAGTTGGCGATCGAAATGCCTTTTTCGTGGTGAAGTTTGTCAAAAGCAATTCCAGCTCGACCAATGACCTGACTGTTACAGTGGAATTTTATGATTTGGGATCAGAGGATCCAGCAGACATTATGAGAGAGCCGAATCGCTATAGAACACTTTCTCTGACCGGCGTATCCGGCGTCTTTACCAATCTGAGTTTAAAGGTCGCCGGCTGGCCGAATATCGACGAAATTCGGCTGGGTGAAAGTTTTGTAGATGTCGTCGGCTTTGTTCCTCTGCCAGTACCGGATCCAATTATCGGCTGGATCGGAGATCTGACAGACAAAATCGTCAATCGGAGTTTTGAAGAGCCAGATTTGCGGGTAACCGATAATTGGGATCTTATTCCCGGCTGGACCAGCCGGAGCAATCCACCGCAAGATTCCGGCACCCAGAGCGGCGGGGCCAACGGGACGGCTTGGCACGGTTATGTAGGGGTCAGCGACGAGCCGGCCTACCAGATTGTGGATGTGAATATCCTGCCCAATATCCCCTATGTGCTAGAGGCCCAGATGCGAAGCTCTTACAGTTGTGAGAGCGGGAAAATCGGGATGTTTTACCTGGAAGATGAACCTAACATCAACAGCCAGTGGATTATTCTTGCAGAACAAGAGCAGACGGGACTAACTGGCAGTTATGTGACGGTTACAACAAGTTTTATGGTTGGTCCCGATGATCCTGCTGTTGGGAAAAAACTGGGTATCTTTTTTGATGTGACAGATACTGACGGTTATGGATTTGTCGGATGCGATGAATTCAGGCTTTATCAGGAAGCGATTCATGGAGTGTTGGACAACCAACCCGACGGCAGTGTTCTTTTGACTCCCCAAGCACCCTTAGAGCTAACGTGGACTCCTTCGAATGATCCGAATGTTCAGCAGCAGATTCTGTATTATTATATTGGGACCTATGATACAACAGCATACTTGGCTGTAGCGGGAATTCCTCTGTCTCCGTCAACAGCGTCTTACACCATTCCCAGTGGTATCAGCTACGACCAGTACTTGTTCTGGAGAGTCGATACCATCATTGATACCAATCTTTATACGGGAAGGACGTATGTTGTTCAGGCCGAACCCTCTGACTTTCCTCCAATTGTAGAGGCTGGTTATAACTATATTACTTGGCTAAGCAATCTGCCTCAGTTACTGACAGGAACGGTGGACGACCTTGGTGAGGGAGATGTAGCCGATACCGATGTAGTCTGGTCAATCGTTTCTGGGCCTTCGGGAGCGTCCGCCAGTGTGGTAAAGACTTCGGCTGATCCTCTGAATCCAACCGCCTCTTTCACAACAGATAGAGCGGGGGATTACGTAATCAAACTGACCGCCACGGACACCAACGGAGGGCAAGGTCCTCAATCAGCCTCAGATACCCTGACAGTTCGTGTTGCGGCAGATGCATGTGCAGCTCAACAGATGGTTCAATCAGGGTACAATGCTGCAGACTTGAACCAAGACTGTGTGGTGAATCTGGAAGATCTTGCTTTTCTAACAGGGCAATGGCTGGAAGATATCCGCTTGACAGTGGCTATCCCTTACTAATGTTCTTCAGGCGGGGCTCCTCTCTCCGGAAGGAGCTCCGCCTTTTACAAAAAAACGGAATAAGAAAGGTGGTTTTATGATTGGAGAAAAGGGTCAATGAAATCAAGAAAAAAAGGGTTTACATTAATTGAGCTGTTGGTGGTAATTGCAATTATTTCCTTGCTGTTAGCGGTGCTGGTCCCAGCGCTTCGAAAGGCCCGCGAAGCCGCCAAAACGCTATCCTGTCGGAGCAATCTCAAACAGATGACGCTGGCTTTCAGTGTTTACAGTCAGGAAAATGACGGTAGGATCTTCCCCTTGGGATATGGGGCAGATTATTGGTTTCGAAAGATTGCTCCCTATTTAGGCGATCAGTATTTTCAGCAGAATCCGACCCTTGATCGTTCCGGGGTGATGCAAATCAATATTTGCCCTTCTACCAAAATCCAGACTACCCAAGAAGACGGAACCTTTGACACAACCTGGTATTTCCAGAATGGAATCGGCAGCTATGGGATTAACTGCTGGCTTTTGCCTGATTCCCCGGATTCAAGCGGCCGAACGTGGTATGAAAAATGGGGCGGAAACCTCAGTCAAACCTCGGGACGCTATTTTGAAAAATACAAAATCGCCCGTGCAGACGCCGGCCTTTTGGCTGATTCCTTTCGCATGGACGTCTGGCCCATGCCTGACCAGGAAATCCCTCTCCGTCTTTCGGTCAACAGACCACATCTAAAAGATCCGCATGCAACACCCGGAGGACTGGGACTTCCTCACAGTCCTTCGCATTTCCTAAAACGCTACATGGTAGATCGGCATGGAATGGCCGTCAATGTCGGATTTGTAGGCGGTTATGTTGAAAAAGTTAACCTGAAAGATCTGGGTTTGATAAGCTGGAGTAAACAGTCCCCCAAGCGAGCGGACCTTATAATTCCATAAAGGTTCTTTCACCCTCAAAAAAAGACGTGTCTTTTTCGAATATCATGGAATCTTATAATTTTTTTTTGGGAGAATGCTACAATGAAACAAGTGAAAATAGCTTTGATTCTGACCCTGGTATTTGCAGTGACCTCTGCCAGTCAGGCATCGCTGTTAGTTTATGAAGGTTTTGGAGATGCAACAGGCGGCTCTCTGGGCGGCTACTCTGGTTCCAGCGCCGAAAGCGGCCTGGCAGGCTCCTGGTCGGTTTCTCCCGGCCGAACAACAGAATATCTTACATCAATCTGGCCTTATCAACAGGTTGGAATTGACGGCGGATATGAACCAGATACAGTCGGCGGCAGACAGCATTGGTGGGAGTGCAAACAATGGAACGTGGTCACGGCCACACGACCCCTGGCCAACCCGATCGATTTGACGACGGACAAGACGCTTTATATGAGTTTCTCGACCATCTCCAACTCTTCAGATATTGTTGTGCAGGTGGGGCTTAGTAATACGACTCACGAGTTAATGGCAGGAAATGCTTATGGATGGAACAATAGAGGACTAACTGCTTACTATGCAACAAATGGGACAGATCCGGCTACGGGAGGGGCGGATATTTACCCAACATATCCGGGCGGCGTGTTTTCGACGGGTTTGTATGTTATCAAACTCGTCAAAACCAACTCCGGCACTACAAATAACCTTGCTGTTTATATCAAATTTTATAATCTCGGTGACCTTCCCCCGTTTATAGTACCACTAAGCATTGGAATATCCAGCGTTAAGTAA
>DAOSUR010000028.1:6978-14517 GCA_035378985.1 Anaerohalosphaeraceae bacterium | reverse complement strand
TCATCGACAAGATTGTGCGCCGGCGATAACGCATCTTTTCCATCGCGGGCGCCCGACGCTCTATCGTTCGATTTGTCCGCTCCAAACGCTTCGCGTCGTCTCGAGAAAGCAAAACAGGTTTTTGTTTACTGATTCTTACCACTGAAAATTAAAGACCGAAAAATCTTTCATGGGTTTAGTTTCGAAATAATGATAATACGGCGAACTTTGCTCCGGCAGCTCGCCGCCGCTTCCGTTCAAAAGTTTCGGAGACACAATCGGCTCTCCGTTCGCATCCGTGATGCGGACTCTTTTTCCGTTCTCAAGCTTGTAAAAGCCCTGGTCAAGCACTCTTCGCCGCCAACCGAATATCTCGCTCGTTCCGGGCTTCGCGGCCGTGCGAACCACAAACTCGTAAGAAACTTCCCAGAGCGTTTTAGAGCCCCACTTGAACTTTGACGCACTAATCGACTCACACTTGATTGTATAGGCAGGGAAGGATGTCCCATTGATTATCATTGTGTTGCTGTTCACAGTGTCCACGTACTGAGATGCCAAAAGCGGATCGAATGACTCCTCGTTGCGCGTAATGCGTATAACGAGGTCGTTAAAGGGCTCTTCCAGGGGAGGGTCAAGCGGCTCGCCGCTGCTCATCAACAGCGCATTGCCCTCGCGATCCACGTCAACAATTTCGCTGTGTTCCGCGAAGAGGAACTCCACTTTTGGCTCCTGCTCAAGCGGATTCTCGCTGTACTCGTATGTGCAGGTCACTCGCCAGTGCAAAGCCCCTACTTCCGGACGAGCGCTCCTTCGCCGACAAATCCACCTTGAGTCCTCCGGATGCTCTTCGTTTAACTGCGGAATGCTGACGCCGTTGGCCGAGGCCGACAAAGCCAGTACCTGCTTTTTAGGTATGGTCACACTTTTTGCAAATACCACGCGAAAGGTTCGCGTCAGGGTCCCAGAAGAATGCAGTTCTTCCTGCTGGTCATCGACCCCGCAATCATCGTAAAGTTCAATGACTTTCTCGAAAAAGGCCATTGCCGATTACCTCATCGCTGGATAAATCTCGATCTCTGCAATCCCGCCGGCCCGACGACGTTCGTTCTTTTCCAGGATTCGGATCAATTTGTCTAATTTCGCATTTTGTTTTTCGGCGGCCTCGGCGGCTCGCTGATCCCACGTCTTGCCCGGCGCTCCATAGGCCGTCAAGGATTCAAAAACGTTTTGAGTTTTCCGGATTTCGATCCTGCTTTTCTTTTTTGTCTCTTTGCCTTCTTCGGCGGCTTTTTGGATGTCCGGCATCTTTCCGGACTCAATCAGTTTCCTCCAGACAGGATTCGATGCAATTCGGCTTGATATCTCCCGCTCTACATCTGTTATCTTTCGTTCTGCAATCTCCGGCAAGGCCTCTAATGTCGATTCAAAGCCCTCCAGCAGACCTCTCCATTGAAAGGTGAAGTCTTCGCCGGACAAAAAGTTCCAGACAGCCGTAAAAAAGTTTTTCAGGTTTTCGTACATATTGAGCAGAACAGTTTTTAGAAAATTCCAAGAATCTATAAACAGATTCTTCCAGTTGCGGCCAAACCATTTCATATATTCTGGAAGGGCATTGACAAAGAAGTGCTTGAGCGCCTCCCATGTTTTGACCGCCGCCAGCATAATGGAATCAAGAGAGAGCGCAAGAACATCTTTGAAGTTTTTCGCGAGCGTTATCGCCACGCTAAATCCGCCAGATATCGATTGGGCCCATTTCACTATGGCTTTTTTGTTCGTTTCTATAAAACCTCGAATGCCCTCAAAAACAGAATAAAAAACAGGAGCGAACGCATTCATTGCTTCTTCCTTGACAGAACCCAACGCACCCTTCATTCCTTCGAAAGCATGCTCCGCCGCCGCATTATGCTGTGCAACGGCCAGAGCAAACGTTTTAACTCCTCGTACCAAACTTCTCGCACTGAAAAATCCGAGCAGGCCTCTGGCATAAGACCCCAGCGAACGATGCAGTGATCCGACCGACTTTTGCAGCGAAAGGATGGTTCGGCTGGCCGTGTCTTTCGCCGCAATATGAATGTCTAACTTGCTTACACTCATTCCATAATCCCTAATTTATTTTTCCAAAAGCGCTCTTCCGCCCACACCAAGCGGGCGGCTCGAATGAACGAAAAAGATTGATCTAACATTCCGCCTTGCAGCGGCGGCAATCCTTTCGCGTACATTTCTGCGGCCTCCAAAACATATTCTGTTTCTTTATCCAGCATCTTCTTCGGGCACTTGTTTATTACGCAATCTCCCGTATCGCCGCAAAAATCACAGCCGACTCCATCACAGGCCGGACATCGCAGCACCGCCGGCTCTATGTCTGTCGGCGGGTCGGCACACTCGCAGCCGCCGTCGCAGAGCTGGCCGTATTGCAGGGCAACGGCGATTCTAATTTTTTTTTATCCTCCACGCTCGGCCCCTGCTGCATCATCTGCCGCTGCACCAGTTCAATCAATTCAGCCAGTGTGCAGATGCCCGGCAATTTTTCCCTATCAAAAGCAATGGGTTTTCCTTTGTCATCATACAAGTTTCGCCAGCCAACCATTTTAGACCCTGCCGCTTCTATCAAGCGGGCGGATAACTCCTGCAGCCGCTGCATCGTGCGTTCGTTGGCCTGCTCTTTTCCGCTCCCAAGCGATTCAACCCAGTTTGCATATTCGGTCATTCGCTCAGAAAAATCCATTGTTTCGGCATACGTCAAGTACCGATATTCAAACGCAGGCCGTTCCTCCGCCGGCAAGGCGTCTTCGTCAGAAGCCAGTGAAATCCAGTATGTTTTGTTGGGATTAAGTGCTATCGGCATTTTAGACCGCTCCCATTGTAATTGTCAGGGCATCGTCGCCGCTGCTGTTGTTTAGACTGTACGTTAAGTCATACGCATAAATCCCGTCTCGGTCTTTATTCTCAATCTGGATAATCTCCGCTGACGGCATCGCAAAAACAGCTTTGTAGGTTCCATCATCAAAGACGGCCTGAATGGCCGCCGGCGTTTGAGATTCAAACAAAGAATCATAGTTATAACTGTCCGGCAGCTCTGTTTCTGGATCAACTTTTATCTTCGGCGATACATCGGCAATTATAAAACTGGCCACTTCGTTTGTTCCATTCGGGTCTGGTTCCGGCACCACCGACTGGCCGCCGTCAATTTCCAGACTCGATATTTTTTTGGCGGCACTGTCAATCGTAAAAGCAGACGCCTTCATTCCTGCAATCGAGTTCGGAGACCAAGAAACGGGAATTGATTCTTTCGAGACTTCTCGCCAGACTCCTTTAAACTCAAACTCCACTTCTAATTTTTGCCCGGGAATCGTTTTGACAAACTTGCACGTTCCCATCGCCCCCGACAGGCCCTTATGCAGGGCACTGCCGCCGATTATCTCATAACTGGCTATCGACAGCGTTTTTTGGTCAGACCAGCTCGATGTCGGGAACGTATAGACCTCGTTCGTCTTTTTAAACCCGCACGCCTGAAGCAGAGCCGCCAAATCCGCACTCATCGCAGCGGAACTTCCAGTGCTGCGGAAACGCACCTTGAATTTGCAGATTCCCAAATTCGGCTCGAGGGAGCCGACATTGTTCGGCCCGATATATTTGCCGCCGCCGGCTACCGGAGAATGTTCGGTCGCTCGGGTAAACTCATAATCCTCGGCCAGCACAGGAATATCCGGCAATGTCCACACTCCCTTTTCCGACTCTAACGTGATAAACAGCAATCGCCTTCTTGCGCTTCCCATTTTTCGCCTCTTCTTTCAAACACGTGAATAAGGGTCTCCCAATTTTGTACGATAGTGAACGTCGTACTTCAGAATCACACCTGGCCATTCCGCTTCTCGGGCCTCGGCGCGATTGTCGTGTATCAATTCAACATTTTCGGCCAGCCCGCCGCACGTCCAATCCGCCATAATCGCTTTGTGAACAGAGGCGGCAATCTGGTTAGCGTGCGCATCTGCCGCCCTTGGATCAGATTCAGAGGGCAGCGACAGAATGTAAATCCCGTACGTCTGAACACGGTCATCACATCCTACAGCGGGACTTGCATATTCCCGGTTCTCTTCAGCCACCAGGATGGCCCGCTTATCCAGCGGATTGATGTCTTGCCAGTCAATCCGAGTTGGCCGATGTGCCGTCAAAGACACAGAATAGCCGTTTAATTCCAACACGCCTTGAAGCGTCGATAGAATCTTTTGAGCAATGCATTCGATAACCGGCTGGCCGAACATCCCCTCTTTCACCGAGGGCGTGCCGGACAGGCCCTCACCGAGGGCCTCCGTATAGTCCCCTAACGGGCCGTCATCGCGATACCCGATTTTCCGCCAAAAGCCGTCCCCCTCCGTCGGAATCAAAAGATACCCCCTGTCTATATTATTGTACTCAATCCTCGGATAATCCGAGGCCCCTTTTTGATAAATCGGTGTCAAAAAGTTTGTCAGCGTATATTCGCCCGAAACGTCCGGGCTGAGAGACCCTTGAACAAGAATCTTGCCCGGAATGCAGCCCAAAACTCTTATCGTCATATTGCCGCTGGCGTTGCTGAGCGGCACATAACGTCCGATTTCGGACTCCGCCGGCCCGGCCCAAATGCTCGGCGGTTCCGGCGAATTGTCTTTATAGGCCAACCACCGTGATTGACCTTCATCGTAATAGATTCGTCGAATCGAATCGCACTGATACCAAGCGTGCGTTCCCGACAAGGTTCCTCGCCAAACATACACGCCGGTCATTACAGGCGATTCTGCTTCTCCAATAACATATAGATTCTTCATCGTTTGCTCAGAATCCAATCCACCTTGCTCTTGATTCGACTGTTCAAAATCTCCGCGGCCTGCTGTTTGTGTGCCGGCAGGTAGCCCCCTTTCTCCTCAATCATTGCCGGCGAAGGGCCCTTGAGAACCGCAATCGGGTATCGCGGAACAAGTCCGCTGGGGCCTTGACCGCTTACACGCCTGGCCACTTGGAGAGACCCGCCTCTCATCGTTTGAATAAACGCATGCTCGGCAAATCCCTTTCCGCCGCGGCCTGCTCGATACGAAACTCCCTTTGGTGTCTGCCTCGCATATAAATCAATCAGCCCGATGCGGCTTGGACTTATCGATAAACAAGCAGAAAGAGTCCTCACCGATGCCTTAGACACCCTCGTTCGTCGCCGAACCGCCGAAATCTTCGAACCAATGTCAGCCGCCAAATCACGTACAAGACGCGTTCTCAATTGCAGAACTGTATCGTTAATCGCACTGGCCAAAACCCGCGGCAGCTGATTTTTCGCTCGGCCCAGCCGATTCTCAAGCTGCTTGATTTGGTCTTTGTCGATTTTGATTTGTATTTCCATCAGCGAATCCCTACGCGTATCATCCCGGCGTCTTGCGCAATAATATGACTAATCGTTCTGATTTGTTTGCTTCCGCCTACTCGTACCGGAAGTTTAATCTGCCATTGGTTCGAATCAAACTCCGACGCAGCCAACCCTTTTTGATTATCGTTCATCATCTCGGCCTCTATCGTACAAGAAGTCCCCATCTCGTTCGGCATCGGGCTGATCGGATTCCGCTCTACAACAGCCAACACCTCACGCTCTTCTCCGCTGGGCGCAATTAAAAGAACCGGCTCGCCGAAAAGGCGAAGAAATTTTTCGGACTCCGATACTAAAATGTCATCGAACGAAGGCATTATAGGTTATAAATCATTCGAGCTACGCCTCGCTGATACTCGATGTACACCGCCATATCCGGAGAGTCGGAAGACGACGGAGAAGCGCTTTGGTAGAATATGATGTAATACATCCCCGCCGGCAATTCTTCCGGCAGCGTAAGCGTCCAGCCGCCGATTGTTGCCGTCGCATTCGTCATCGACAAAGCACTATCGGCCCAACTCACGTCCGAAGAGAGTTTTTTTGAGGCGCCATCCCATATCTGCAAGGTCGTAGCGTTCAGGATTCTCGCGTACCAATTGGAGCCCTCATTCAGGTTCAAAAGGGTTCGCGTATGAATTGCAATGCCATTGCCCATATAAGCTCCTTTTCAGATCGGCCGGCAGAGTCAATGCCGGCCGGTCTGATTCCAGAGTGCGATCCTGCTCATTTAATTGCTCGCATTCACAATCTTGTAAATCAAACAATCCGGGTCATCCGGCACTTGCAGAATCTGGTCATACTCGGCGCGTACTCGCAGCACCGTTGAGCGCGTTTCTGCCGAGACATAACTCTCGATGACCAAAAAGTCGTCGACAACCGCATCGACATCGACAAGCGTCAAGTCGTCTTCGAGCGAACCGCAGACAATGGTACGCGCCGCGGAAGGAACGGATAAATCGTCTTCCGGCCCATTCGCCAGCACAGCCAGATAAATGGCGCCAGGCGTCCAAAACTGCGTGTTCGATTCAGCAATCCCTTCTTCTTTGCTGTCATAGGCACTGTTGCCTACCAAGACATTTTTGATGCGAAGCATCGCCGACACTTCATCCGGGGCCAGCATGCTCGGCACCACGCCGGGATACGTGTATTTGCATTTGTCCGAAACTTGAGCTGTACGCATCATCTCTTGGTAATCCTTGCGTGGAATAATCAGCGTAATGTCTTCCGGCATACATCCGCAGGCATCCGAAAGAGCATCAATCCCCGACTGCAAATCATCCAGCGGTACAGCCGTCGAAGAGTTTGACCACGCGGCACTTACGTTGTGTCCGGTCAAAGGCGCCGATGCATAAAGGGAGGCCACTCTTGCCTCGTGGCCCATCAGTACTTGATGCACCAGCGGCTTTGCGGCGGCCACTTCTGCGTCAAACAAATGCAGAAAGCGCTTCTGGGTTCGCTTGTCGACAAACGTTTCTAAGCCCCTGTCGGCCGTTGAAAACGTGCCGCGCCCAAACTCGGCGATAATCCGATTGTACCGACCATCAGCTGCTCTCGCATCTTCCGTCCGCTTCTTAAAAGCGTCTCTCCGAAAAATCGGATACTCGCCAGCGTATAACGGATGAACAAACAGCGGAGCGGCTCGCCGCCCAATGAACTTCGATGCCGCTTTGGTGTCCATGTACTCTTGCACCAGCGCGGCAATGTCATCGCGAAAAATTACACTTGCAGATTCCGGTCTCATCGCTTATTCCTTTCGTCAAAATTATTCCTCTGCTTCAACCAGCGGCAACCAGCGGCGTCCACGTAAGCACCGCTGCACCTTTGCCGCCGTCGGCGGTAATGTCGGTCAATGCATACCCGATGACCTTGCCCGTTCCGCTGCCACCCACTTTTCCGTTGGCCGCACAGTAAATCGCCGCGCCGGCACTAATGGCTCCGGCCCCTGTAATCCGCACAACGCCGCCGGTCAACGGCTGCACCGCGACCGATTGACCGCTGGCCGCCGCATTGCGGGCAATTCCAATCGGAACTTCTCCGTTGCCGCAATACACAACCGAGCCGCGAGTGGAAATCTTTACCAGCCGGTCTGCCTCTAAATCTGCTCCAGCCGTCAGTGTAAACGGCCCTGTTCCCGTTTCATACGCCAAACTCATATTCTTGTCCTTTCCATT
>DAOSUR010000028.1:0-6878 GCA_035378985.1 Anaerohalosphaeraceae bacterium | reverse complement strand
CTGTCCCTCCCTCTTGGCCGCTTCCACTTTTTGATTCAATTCTTTGTCTTCCATCATTTTCTTCCTTTCGAATAAAACACCATTTCTTATCTTATCAATCAATCCGAGTTTTTTGGCCCTCGGCGCCAGCCACGTCCTTCCGTCGGCCAACTGGCGGACGGCGTTCAAGTCCAGCCCGCGTCCGCTGGCCACCGCCGCTATAAATTGTCCGGCCAGTCCATCAATGACCTCTTGGACGGATCGAATCTGCTCCTCGGTGATTTTATCGCCCCACACTCCCATTCCTTTCACAGGGCCGCTGCGGATAACCACAACTCGCACACCTTCATTGTCGGCCCGGCGAGATGCATCGTAATAAACGGAGTAGGTGCCGATGCTGCCAACCACCGCATCCGCTGCACTCTCAATCGTTCCGGCTTGTGAGGCCAAATAATAGGCCCCGCTGGCCCCAAGGGATTCTATAACGGCTCGAACCTTTTTCTTTTCCGACGCCGCCGCAATCGCCTCCGCGGTCTCCAGCGTGCCGGCGGCTATGCCGCCAGGCGAATCAATTTCCAAAACAATTTCTTTGATTTCCGGGTCGTCAGCGGCATCTAATATTTGACGACGGATTTCCTGCAAGGAGGACAGTTCTATCATTTCTGCTTTGATATAATCTTTTAAATAAGCAGGGATTCTCATCACCAAAATGCCTCGAACCATAATTCGAGCAATCCCATTTTTTTTCAAAAGCGGAGCGGCTTCTGCCGTCGGTTCTTCTGCTGCCGCCGACGAAAGAGACTCCATCTGCTCGCCGCTTAGGCCGTTTTTCAAAAGAGTTTCGAAAAAGGACTTTAAAAGATTCGGCTCACAAAACCAATAACTCCCATTAATCATTGGATTCTTGCTCCTGCATGTTTGGCATAACCTCTTCGCCTTTCATTCCTGCGAAAATCCGCCACGGCACCGGCTGGCCCGTCTGCGCCTCAACGGCCTTGGCCAGGTTAATGGCCTCGATGACTTCTCTCTGTCGCATTTTCATAATCGTTTCTCGGTCTGTGCCCAATGCTTTGCAGACCTGACTGTGCGTCATAAAGCCGCGATCTACCATACCGCCTTTGGCCTCGGCTTCTTTGAGTTGGTCAATCCAAGGGAATGTCGGCCGTATCCATTCCCAATCATAATCGTCTCTGGCCGGCAGAACTCCGTCGTCAATCCACTGCTTGATTTTCCAACTCAGCACTTCATCCAGAAAAAAATATTCCAGTAAATCCTGCCAGTCCTGAAACGTCTGATAGGCCTGCTCGAGCACGGCGCGGCTTTGACTGTAATTGCTCTGTGTCCAATCGAGCAAAACGATTTCCAACGGCAGACCCAGCGGCAGACCCAATAAACGAAGAAACATTCGGATGCTCTCGGTGAAGTTGCGGCCGGGAATGTTGCGGTCGATTCCCTGAATGGATTCGCCAGGGTTGCCGTGGAAGAAAAGCGCATAATCCAGTTCGGTCATTCGCGTCGCCATTTCCGATTGCCCGGCGGCGGAAGAGGAAGATGGGCCAGAAAGGCCTGTGCTCTCCGCATAGGCCTGTTCCGGGCCTTCTTCGCGGATAACAGCCACAGCCAGTTTGCTGAGCATCTGCCAGGCCACCGCCTCGCTGTCGCAAACATCGTTAATCCGATGCAGCATCGGAAAAGCGGCTTGAGCCGCCGGAACCCCTCGGCTGCTCGAAGGCCTGTCCAGGTTGGCGACGAACAAAAAATCTTTCGCGCGATACTTGCGGGCCGACGTTCGATCAACCTTCCCGTATTCATTGTATCGCGACACGAAGAACATCTGCGGAGTGCCGTAAAGGTCTTTGACAATTCCATCCGGATATTCGGTCGGCCCGGCAATCTGCTCGGCCTCAATAATCTGTAAGACGCCTTTAGAAGTTTTAATGACCCCGACGTCCCCGGCCAGCATGGCTTCCCGGATGACCATTTTCTCCGTCATTACGCCGCTTTGCAGATTTCGGATTTCAGGGCGCTCCCAGAACGCTCGCCACAAGCGATTCTCCACAAGGTTATTGATGTCTTCGTCCTGCGTGCGCATTTGCAGACCAAAGCCGCGGCCTACGATGTAGGCCACGGCCCGGTCTATCATCCCTTTGTAAATCGGATTGTTCCTCCAGAAGTCGCGGCTTACATCAATCAGTTTCAGCCGGTCTTTGATCAAATGCCGGTCGCCGCTGGCTCCGGAAATATAGAGGCCGTCTCGGTCGGCCAGCCGGACGGTACGATACCCCAAATACGTGTATGTCCCGCCCGAAAGTCTTTCTGTCTGAATCCGATTCATTACAGCCGACTCCTCTCAATAAACCGCTCGAGCGCGAACAAACGATGCTCGAGCGCCGCTTGCTTTTGATACAAACTTCTCCAGCCGCTGCTTTTCATCCAGGAGAGACTCGTAATCAATGGAGCGGCCCGAAATTGACCACCGAGAGGGACGCATCAAAAGCAGAAAGCGAATGGCCTCCAAGGCGGCGCTGGCCTTTTGCATATCGCCTTCCCAGCCCAAATTGTTCAGGTACTGGGCCTCCGCGTCAGCCAGCGTAGATTGACTATTCAGCGCCATACCTGCAATATGGCGCATTCTCAAAAAATCTCAATCTCTTTTTTTCCGAGAATGGAGTTTTTTTACGGCAATCCGAGAGGCGGCTTTTGAAGGCGCAAATATTCCCGCAGCGGGTAGCGATGATTGCCGGCGCCAGCGCACTTCATCCAGCGAACGATTAAAACCCCTCCAGCATCATATCGCCGCTCTGTGCCGTCAACATACATCGGCGCATTGCAGATTCGACAACGAGTGTGGCCGGAAACATATCGGTCGTAAATCCCGCACTGCTTCGCAACACTCTCCGCTTCCTTGTTGATTTTCTTTCGTGGCATCTTTAAATCCCTTTCAATATTTCCGCCGGATAGGCCGGCGCGTTTGCAAATGACGTTCTGGACAAACCTCTTTTAGGATTGTCGGACGGCGATTGATCAGGGCCGGAGGAATCCGTTCCGGCGAAGGAGCCGGACGAAGCAGAGACGGCTTGATGCTCCAGGCCACCGCCGCATTGTATCGGCGAGTGTCATGGAAATGAACATCCCCTTCGGCCCGCCAAACCCATCGCATCAGATTTTTAACGCGCAGCTGAACCTTTTTCATGGCCTGCAATTCTCGGAAATATCGGCCTTCTGTGTCTTGAAGAATTTCTCGATAGAAATAGGTCTGGCCAGGCATTCCCGGAGAATTGCTCAGCCAGCGGCTGACGAGATTGGAAAATACAGACTGGTCAATTTTTATCAGCTCCAATCCGCGGATTTGCGAAGAGCGCATTCGCCGCTTCCGGCGCATCAGCCGCTGCTGATGCACTTTGTCTAAATCAACCATCTCAATCGGCCCCTGCTGCGTGTCGATTCCCTTGAGAGGGTATGCCCACCCCAAATACCGCCCGCACCAAAGATAGACGGCATCCGTCTCGTAGCCGCTGTCCACTCCGCACCGAGCAATCGACAGCGGCGGCTGCTTGCAGGTCGGGTCTTGCCAAACAAAAGGGGCAAACAAAATTTCTTCCAGATCATCCCAGCTCGAGACAGACCCGGCCTGTATCACCCAGTTTGTCATCTCATCAGAATAGGCGGCGATTTCAAAATCTATGCGGATGTTGCGCATCTCGTCCATGTGATAATCGGCGGTCGCAATCAGCATTTTTGCCGACGACGGGATTTGCCGCCGGCCTAAGTCGGGCAAGATTCTTCGCGATAAATCTTCCTCGCGAATCTCAATCCCAATATCTTTCCACGCACGAGCACGCTGGCCTCGCTGCCACGTTCGAAGGCGGCTCAAGTCCCCGGAATCCTTTGCCTCCCAGGCCTGCACAAACTCTGCGGCCAAATCCGAGACAGGAGCAAAGGGGGGATAAAGCATCATCGCGTGCCAGGTAAAGGAATAATGCGGGCCTTCTGCCGGCGGGCCGACTATGGTTCCATCCGGAAGCATCTCCTGCCGCGGCGGCCCCAGACGGCCCTCGCTGTCTATCTCTCTGCGACGGCTGATATAAACGCCGTTTTGGTTTGATTCCCATCGGTCTTTTTCCGTCCAGGCCTTCCCGCAATGCGGACAAATATAACGCGATAACGAAGGGTCTCTCTTGTAGTCTTTCCAATCAAAGAACTTTCCAGCGGCTGGGCGGCTCAATACGATGTATTTTTCATCAGCCAAATCAACATACGTATTCAGCTCATGCCATCGTCCGCAGCCCGGCTTGACGCAAGGGACATACCAGACTTCATCCGAGCCGCTGCGCATCTCCAAATCATGCAGGTCGCCTTCATCGCCGGGGCTGGACAGGCCCAATTCCCGAGCAATCGACATGAACGTTCGCTGCCGGTCGCGGCCGAGCATAATCGGATTTTCGCCCGTGGACTCGAGAATCTCAAAAAGCGCAACCTCATCATAGATCATATTTTGAATCGAGCGGTCTGAAAGCGCTGCTGCGCTGCTGGCCCAGCCGAGATATAGAATCATATTGCCCAAATCATTCGGCTCGCCGACCGTCAAGTTTCGAATGTCTCCCTGGAGTTTCTGCATCAGGATTTTGTTTTTCTGAAAAAGCGGCCTGATTTTTGTTCGAACCCGGTCTTTGGCCAGCCCCTCCTGCGGCATTACGATTCCGGTCGGGCCAGGGTCAATCTGCAGAATGTAATTGAGCATGATGCTGGCCATTGTGCTTTTGCCGCTCTGACGACACGCCGAAATCCACACCCTCACCGGCGGATTCTCCAGCAGTTCCAGCGGTCGGCGCTGGTAGGGAACGTAATCATCTGACCACGGCCCGCTGATGCGAGAGGTTTTCTCGGGCAGAATAAAGCTGGCTCGAGTAAACTCCAAAATCCTCGGCTTCGGGGGCGGCAGCCATATACTTTCCTCCTCCGGCAGCAATGGATCAAGTTCGGGCCAAACCGCTTTCATCAGTCTTTTCCTCTGAAAAAATCTTTTTCAAAAGGCGCAGAAAATCTTCGGCCACCTCTTCCGGCAAAAGCTCATAGTAATTGACAGGCCGCTGCGCCGCGTGTGAACACAGTTTCGCAAAAGCATCTTTCAGCACCGTCTTCGCCCGCTCCGGTGTCAAGCCGGCCACGTCGAAGCTCAGCTTTTCTATGTTGGCTGCAATCCAGCCGGTTATTTGGCTGGCCGTCCATATCTTCCAGGCGATTACTTTATCAACAGGAATCAGCCGCTTCTCCAACATTTTAATTTGCAGCTCCTTCTTTTTCGCGTTCAATTTTTCTAATTCTGCAGACATCTTTTGCTGTTGTCGATTCTGCAATTGATCGAGACGCCAGCGAAGAACGGCATACAAATCAAAGGTCTTGTCTGGATTTCTCGGCATCCCCCTTGAAAGCCACAGGTACAGTGCAGGATGCGTTATGCCAAACAATTTTTCAATCTCTTTGGCCGGAAGCGCCTGAAGGTCTATTTTATTTTGCGACACCAGCCAATCTCGATAAACACAAATCGCCTTCCGCAAGTCCACCGTGCCGTCTGGATTTTTAGACAGATGCCCTTCTCGTATCCAGCGATAAACTCGTTTCAGCGGAACGCCAAGCAGGTCGGCTAAGTTTTGCGGCGACATCGGCCTGCCGTCTTCGGCAGAGCGAAACATCCCCTCGATCTGCCGCATCGCCGCTGCCGAACCTTTGGAGGCGCTGACAATTGCCGCCCGCTTTACGTTCAGGACAACATCCAGGCGAGAGCGATTCCAGACATCTGACGCTTGACGGTCTTTGTCAAGCCGGGCCTTGAGTTCATCTGCCGACAACCCCAAACGCAATGCGGCCTCTTGCAGAGTAGCCCCGGCTTTGGCCAGCCGGCCAAGGTCTCCCAAAAAACGACCGTATTCCCAGGCCTCCGCGATTTTGTCATCCGACTCAATCGCACTCGACAGCCCTTCGAACTCCACCAGCAGCCGGCTGCTCATTCCTGCTTCCAATGCCTTCGCAGACGTCCAGCCGGAGTTCGTCTGTTTTTTGATTCGTTCCCCCTTCATCTCGGCAGAATCTCAATTTTAGGAGCCGCATTTATCATAACAGCCCTTGTCTATAAAGTGGATATATAATCTCCGCAAGTAGGCGGAAACCGGCCCGCCCGACGTACCGCATACCACACTCCCCCAGGAAGGACCCGCCCGCTCCACGCTATGCCTATAGCAACGGTTGCTAATTCATCCAGGGCGGAGAAATTTCGCGAGGAGTTCCAGAGGTACCCCCCCAGGGAGAAATTGATTGTAGGGCATCCTGTGCATCGCAGCGGGTTCAGGTGATTGTCGATATAATATGTTCCGTTGATAATCTGCTCAATGACCCCTCGCAAGTGCGTCAATGGCGGCCTCAAGCGCCTTTGCTTGTTCAGACTGATAGCCCTTTATGTGCAGGACCGCCCCGTCCGGCAAGGTCAAGACCAGCTCATCGAACTGCCGCTGGTTCAGCATACTGGTCAGTTCAAGTCTGTCATAGCGAACAGACGTACATCCAGCCAAAGATGCGGCAGCAATCAGAAAAATTGCAATCTTATTGCGCAAGGGATGTCGTCTCGCATTCTTCGCGTCCAGTTGAATCGGTGTTTCTTTTGACATGGCCAAATCTCCCTTCCGATTAAAACAATTTCGACAACGAATAAAGACACAAAAAAAGCCCTGTGGTCAGGTAGTTGACCGCCGCAAAAAAATAAAGCCGGCCGCGTCGAGGAGACGACAATATGTTTGCGCCTCCTGAAACAAGGGCCATTCCTGTCCAAACACCCAGCAGCCAAATACAATTCATTTTGAATCCCTTTCCTGAAATATTATAACAAAATCTTTTAGATTGACAAT
>DAOSUR010000027.1 GCA_035378985.1 Anaerohalosphaeraceae bacterium | reverse complement strand
GACCAATTCAAAAAAGACCTGGATGCCCGCAAGATTGAAATTGCGGAAATCCAGCGAAAATCCCAGTGGCAGCTGGCTCAGGACGAAGTCTCCGCCATTACCCAGCAATTGGAAGCAATCACGCAGCAGGTTCAGCGGGCACGCGATGAATACAGACGAGTTGACCAAGAACGCGCCCAGTATGCCAAACTGGAAATTGAGCGGGAGGAAAAGCAGGCCCTGCTGGAAAAGGCCAACGCCCACTTTGAAAGTCTGAAGGCACTGTTCGATGACCTGGATATCAGCAAGCTCAGAAGTCTTGGTGCTGCACCGGAACCGCTGGAAGTCAGCTCGCCCCGCTGGGAGATTTATCTGCCGGCCGGATTCATTCTGGGACTGCTGGCCGGTTTGGGGCTGGCGTTTGCTGTAGAACTGCTCAACGACCTTGTGCGGACGCCTAGCGATGTAATGCGGCATCTGAAGGTTCCGCTGCTGGGCAGCATCTGCCATGCCGATGATGATGACGATGTAGAGGGCATTGAACTGGTGCATGTGGTTCGCCAGGCCCCGTACTCGATTATGAGCGAGTGCTATCGGCAGCTTCGGACCAACCTGAAACTGTCCGCCGGACCGGCCGTTCACAAGACCCTGCTGATTACCAGTCCGCAGGCCGGCGACGGCAAAACTTCTGTCGCCAGCAACCTGGCCAGCACGTTCCTGGCGGAAAACCGACGCATCCTGCTGATTGATGCGAACTTCCGCCGTTCGGCTATTGCTCATCTGTTCCCTCGCACCAGTGAAAACGGTTCGGTGGTTGAGCATCCGGACTACGGTCTGAGCAACTACCTGATGGGACAATGTACGGATGTTTCGCAAATCATCCGACCCAGCGGTATTGCCGGGCTGGACATCATCGACAGCGGTCCTCTGCCCTCCAATCCGGCCGAGCTGCTTGACAGCCCTCGGATGAAAGAACTGCTCGAACAGAGCAAAACCCGCTATGACTATGTTCTCATCGACGGACCCGCTATGCTGGTCAGCGACGCCAAGGCGCTGGCAGCGGCGGCGGACGGCACTCTGGTAGTCATCAATGCCTCCACAACACATCGCGGGGCGGCAATGAGAATTCTGCGGGAACTTCAGTCCATCCGGGCAAACGTCGTCGGGACGGTGCTGATGGGTGTCAGAAGCCGCAAGGGCGGCTATTTCCAGGAAGTGTACCGTTCTTACCTTGAATATCAGCAGGTTCCAATTCGGTCCGGCATCTAAAGAAAGGGTCTCTGCTTTATGGAACGTTATCTGGTCACAGGCGGAGCCGGCTTTATCGGCTCCAATATCTGTCGGCGTCTGGTGAAGGAAGGGGCTTTTGTACGGGTGCTGGACAATCTGAGCACCGGCAAAAAGAGCAACCTCGACGATATCATCGATTCCATCGAATTTATTGAAGGAGACATGGGCGATGAGGCAACGGCCCGCCGCTGTATGGAAGGGATTGACGTCGTCCTTCATCAGGGTGCCCTGCCTTCGGTTCCGCGCAGTGTGGAGGACCCGGCGGCGACTCATCGGCACTGCGTAGATGCTACCTTTACCCTGCTGATGGCCGCCCGGGATGCCAAAGTCAGACGGTTTGTCTATGCGGCCAGTTCCTCGGCCTACGGAGACAGTCCAACTCTGCCGAAGACAGAATCGATGCTCCCCAATCCGCTGTCTCCCTATGCAGCAGCCAAACTCTTCGGCGAATACTATTGCAATGTGTTTTCGAAAATCTTCGGACTGGAGACTATTTCGCTGCGGTACTTCAATGTATTTGGGCCTTATCAGAATCCGAAAAGTCAATATGCGGCGGCAATACCGGCCTTTGTGACGAGTATTCTGAATGACCGCCCCCCCACAATTTATGGAGACGGGGAACAAAGCCGCGATTTTACCTATGTGGAGAACGTGGTGGAGGCAAACCTGCTGGCCGCCAGAGCACCGAAAACCGCCGGCGAAGTCATCAATATCGCCTGCGGTCAGCGCATCACCCTGAACGAGGTCATCCGACTGATTAACCGCATCCTCGGAAAAGATATCCATCCGATTTATGCACCTCCGCGTGCAGGCGATATAAAGCATTCACTGGCAGACATTCAAAAAGCACAGAAACTGATCGGCTACAAACCCGTTGTGTCTTTCGAAGAAGGGCTTCGCAGGGCAATCGACTGGTATAAAAAGAACCTCCTTTAACAGCCCAGTTCAGTTCTGTAAGACGCCGGAATTATCTGAACCTTTCTTCACAGCCGGGCCCCTGGTATATGCAAATTTCCATCTGTTAAAAAACGGGGAACGAGTGGGCACAGCGGGCAACGATACCGGTCAGAGTTAATTAGCTGAACTTTATTTCAAGTTTTGCTGAAAAGCAGCAGCGAAACGGCCTGACGCGGGAGAGAAAAGTTAAGGGTGATTGTGTCCGATTCGGCGTGCGTTTGCGGCGCGGGCATTTCCGCCAGACGGCCTGTCTGCTCAAGCAGCGCATACTGTTCGGGGGCGGGGTTTTGAGGACGCCCCATTTCTTTCCAAAGGGTATAGGCATTGCTGTGGTTCTGATCGATCCGAAAGTGCTGTACAGAAACCTGCCGGAAAGCCGACGGCAGATGAGCAATTTTCAGTTCGACTTGTGCTTGCGGTCCGGCCAAGTCATCATCGTGATAGTGCCAGACCAATACAGCCAGTTTGTCTTCGTCGAAGGAAGCCAAGGCGGAAACATCGGGCTGCCGACGGACCCCCTCCTGAAGCATTGTCTCTAAGGAAACCGCCCCATCGCTCTGCACAGCAACTCGCTGACCGCCCATTCGGCTGAACATCCGGAAAACATTCAGGACGGGCTTGTCAATGCCGCGCGTGGCCAGGGAGCGAAACCCCGCAAAAAACGGCTGGTCTTCAAACTGAAAAGCCCAGGTGAGGGCTCCTTCCAGATTGATGCCGTACCGCTCGGCCAGTTCGTATTTTCGGGCAAAGACAGCAGCCGTATAGCTGGAATACATCGTACCGTTGCGATAGCCCAGATGCTCTCCCTGACAGGCGGCACAGCCTTCCGGGTCTGATTCGCCTATGATGACCGGCCGGCCCTTCAGATGCGGGAAGGAGGCGATGATGCGAAACCCGTCTTCGATGGTTCGAAGATGCTCAGCGATGCCCATTTGAACATGGCCGTCCGCAAAGCGAGGGGCTCCCTTGGCGTGGAACGAAACAAAATCCAGCGGAGTACCCGTTTGACCGGTTGCCCGGTTTGTGCCCTCCAGACAATGCCGGAGAAAATCTTTTTGGAATTGTCCGCCGCTTCCGGCGACATCGGGGCCGCCGACTCGGGCGGTCGGCAGGGCTCTTCTGACTGCGTCAATCGCAAAATCGTGAAGTTTGCAGAACTCTTCGAATATGCCCTGCCAATAACCGATGTTGGGCTCATTCCAAACCTGCCAGTACCAGGTTTCGACTTCGCTTCGCCCGTAACGCTGGACACAGTGTTTGGCCCATTGATAAACCAGTTCGGCCCACTTTTTGTAATCTTTTGGGGGATAGGCCCAGCCGGTATAAATCTCTTCGTATTTGGCCGAGGGGGTCCAGGAATGCTGATAGGGTTCGGGTTTGACGGACAGGTCTTTGGGCATAAAACCTATCTCAACATAGGGTCTGATGCCGCATTCCAGATAGGTGTCGAAAATGCGGTCTAAAAGGGTCCAGTTATAGACAGGACAGCCCTGCTCATCCTCGCGGTAAACGCCGGTGGAACCCCATTTCAGGGCCGGGGTTCCATCACCGGAACAGAGAAGGTTGTGTGTGCGGAAATAGACCCGCTGCGGAGCCAGCTTTCCCAACTCGGCCAGCAGTTTCCTGCCGTCTTTCATATAAGCATAATTGGGCTCATCAGCCCCGAAAAACCGCCAGATTGGGCGGAATTCGCCGATTTTTTGGGAGGCGTCTACAGCAATTTTGACCGGAAAAGCATCAGACAGCTCCGACGTGAATCCTTTTGTGGAGGCGAAAAGCCCGGCAGCGGAAACCGTCAAGATAGACCGGTGTAAAAAGGTTCGACGATTTATTTTATCCGGATGTTCGAAAAAAGCCTCCAAAAGCTGTCTCCTTTCTTTCAAGGCCGAAACTCCATTAAGCTTTGTTCCCATAAATCTATCCATTCGCTTCCCGAAGGCAACAGGAAAGTATGGAAGAAAGCAAAAGATGGTAATTTAGGGAAACCTTGACTTCTTTAACAAAAATTTGGTAAAATAGGGTCTGGAATCTGAGGGTAAAGAGATGGATATACCGGCTGTCAGCAAAATCCTGATTCTCGATGGGGCCGAGCGGGTTTTCGGGCCGCTGTCTTTCCCGGCTGAATGGGAGGAACGCCGAGAGGTCTGTGCGAATCTTTATGAAGCCGTGCGGATTCTTTCCGCTCTCTCCGAAGAAGAATTCGTCATTTTTGTTGCTCCGTCAAGAGAACTCACAAAAGAACACGTCTCTTTTCTGAGCTTTCTGAAACGCCGCCCTTTTATTCGATGCATTGCCCTGCAGCCTGACAGCTCCGTGCTTCCGGCCGAACTTCAGCAGGCAATTTGGGAAGGAGTCGTTCTGCCCTGTCCAAAAAGTGTTCCATTGAAAGAAGCGGTCCGCTGGGCGGCGGAAAGCGGCCGAAACAATACTCCTGAAAAGATTCAAAACCTTTCGGAGACGGACGATATCCGTATCAGTCCGGAGGAGCTGGAGGCCTTGTTTCGTCCAGAATAAATGATGGAAAACTCTCGTGAAAAAATCCTGCTGATTGGCTCACCTCAAAAAGCCCTGATGAATCCGGGCAGTCTGGACGGAGCATCAGTCTGTGAATCAATTTTGGGGGGCATTGAACAGGCGCAATCCGTTTCCTTCGAAACCATTGCCGTGGTGCTGTCTTGCATTCAGGGACATCCGCGGGAAGCAATAGAGGCCCTGCGGAAAAGCAGCCCGCAATCGCGGATTCTCCTTCTGGCAGAAATGCTTGAGGAACCGCTGGCACGCGAACTGACCGGGCACAGAAGCCGGCTGGAGGCAGTTGCAGACGATTACCTGATTTGTCCAGTCCGGACGGAAGAACTTGTCTCGGTTTCTCCGGCCAAACCTGCCGCTCAGCCGCTGCCCCCTGAGCGGGAACAATACTACCAGGAACGAATCCGCCAGCTGGAAAAACTGGCAACGGAGGATGACTTAACGGGTCTGAAAAACCGCCGCTATCTGAATCAGTTTTTGGCTCAGGTCCTGGCCTTGGCTCGGCAGTATCAGTTTCCGGTAACGCTGCTGCTCTTCGACATTGACAACTTCAAACAGTATAATGACCAATTCGGACATCCGGTCGGAGATAAGGTGCTTATCGAAGCAGGCGAGATGATTCGCCGCTGCTGTCGGTCGCATGATGTAGTGGCCCGTATCGGAGGAGATGAGTTTGCGGTTGTTTTCTGGGACCTGCCGGAAAAGCAACGAGCAGCTGCCGGCGCCGCGCCGGTCGAGGAACGGCAGCATTATCCGGCCCGACATCCCCGTGAACCGCTTTTTATGGCAGAGCGGTTTCGTAAAGAGATTTCGGCATCACGGCTTACGATGCTGGGACCCGAAGGACAGGGACAGCTGACAATCAGCGGCGGACTGGCCTCTTTTCCTGACGATGGGAAAACCTCCGATGAACTTCTGAAACGGGCTGATGAGGCACTGCTGGAAGCCAAGCGGCAGGGAAAAAATCAAATTGTTATTATCGGCAGCAAAACAAACGCTCCCCGCCCCTCGGAAGAATCCGTGACACCCGAGCCCGGCGAACCTCATCAATCGGCCGATTCCAAAAAACAAACCGGACATCCCAAACGGTCTGAATCCAGCCGACATTCTCCCGGCCGAAAGAAACTATAAAATAGAGGCGAGGGGAACCACCCTTTCGCTCAGCAGTTCAATATTATAGAGCCGTTCCAATTCAAAGTTGAGCAGACAGCCGTGACTGTGTTCGGATGCGAGAATAATGGTATTGTTCCCCACGACCGCCCAGCCTTCATCCTGCGGCTGGTGCCCCAGCACAAAAAGGTCCACCTCAAGACGCTCAGCCATTCGGCAAAGGGCCTCGGGGCTGTGATGCCTGCCCCACGTCAGGAGGTATACCGGATTGGGCCGGCGGGTATCTTCGGCTGTGTAAGGACGGTTAAAAATCTCCAAATCGAACGACTCCACATAAGGGTCCGCAGGGAGAGAATGGGAAATCCAGATTTTATTGGGGGTCTTGACCGCCAGCGGCTGCGACAGAAGGTAATGAACCATCGCCTGATGCACAAGCCCGAAGTGTTCCTGGTACTCCCGTTTCATTGCCTCCTGCATTGCCACATTGACCTCCCGTCCGTTTTTCATCACGGTTCCCTGATTGACGACGGCCGTATCGTGATTGCCCAGGAGAATATGCACCTGGCCCGGATAAAGCAGTTTGTAGCGAATGGCATCCTGAAGCAAACGATAGGAAAGGCAGCCGCCGTAATCATCCTCCGGTCCGCCGTGAAGAATTTCCTGAAAAATCACATGGGTCTCAGGGTGATTTTCAAGGTCCGCATAGTCAACAATTTTTTCAAAATGCCTTCGATGACCATGCAGATCGCCTGAGACAATCACTCGGCCTTTCTCAGGAAGGACAATCAGATTGCCCTTCCGATAAGGGTCGGACTGATTGGCTTCAGCCCCCTTCAGATACAGCTGGATTGTTTGCTGCGACATGGCTTTGCTGGTTCTGCAGACGTGCTCCAAAGATTTCGCGAATCATCACATCCAGACGAGCAATAATTTCAGACATGCTCGAGGGCCTGTCTCCCGGCCGTTCCTTCACACAGTCCATCACAAGATTAGACAGGGCCGCAGGAATTTTTTTATAGATTTCGCTGGGCGACTTGAAATCGGCGGTTACCGGAACGGAAAAGCCGTATTCATTCTTTTTGGGAATCAGGGTTGGGACGTTTTTCCCCGTCAAAGCCCAGTACATCGTAGCACCCAAATTGAAAATATCTGTTCGATGACTCAGATGCTCTCGCCGAACCTGTTCGGGTGCAATATAATCGGGAGTTCCCTGAATTCTCTTCTTAATCTCGCCGATTTTGCAGCTTTGACCGAGGTCAATGATTTTGATGGCCCCCTTTTTGCTGAAAAGGATGTTGTTGGGCTTGATGTCACAGTGGACATACCCCTTCTGGTGCATGGCATTAAGGGCGGTGGCAACCATTCGAAAAACCAGAAGGACGTCGCCCAGACTAAGGCCGGGCAGCTCCTCCAGACTCTGCCCGTCGAAATATTCCATCGAAAGCAGCAGCTCCTGCGTCCTGAGGAGCTTCCGTTTCCTGAGAATCTTATAACATTTTCGGATATAGGGATGGTCTATCTGTCGGCTGACCTTGTACTCCGTCTCCATCTGTTCAAAAATACGCAGGTCTTCGGGCGTTTCCATCACAGCCCGTTTGAGCGCCACCGTCTGGCCGGACTCTTCATCAACAGCCAGATAAATCAGACTGCGTGCACCGGTGCCGATTTTTTTGATAATTGTAAAACCATCAATGTCGACTTTTTCAATCGGCATTACTGTAAATCCTTTTTTCTCCTAAGCTTAACTCTCCACTTTTGGGGAAAAGAACAGACCTTCACCCTTTTGGACTTTTTGAAACCCTTTCAAAGTATAGTCGTCAAAAAAAGGTTTGTCCAGCAAGAGTTTTGATGGGAAAAATTAATTTTTGAAAGCGATTTTCTTGACAAAATCGCCGAAAACAGCAATATTATGAAGTATACTGATTCCCCGATAGCTCAATCGGTAGAGCGAGCGGCTGTTAACCGCTAGGTCGCAGGTTCGACCCCTGCTCGGGGAGTTGGCGTAAGTTACGCTGAAACCCACACTTACGGTTACATGCCATCGGGCATTGCGGTCGTAACTCTTTGCAGGAAAGCAGTAGAACTACTCTTTTTTGGAAAGGGAATACCGTGAATGCCCAGAAAACCACCCCAATCCCCAAGTTGCGTCATCACAAAGCCACCGGCCAGGCCTATGCTGTTCTGAGCGGAAGAGCCGTATACTTCGGCCCCTATGGAACCGCCGAGGCAAACCAGCGCTATCACCAGGCCATTGCCGAATGGCTGGCGGCCGGAAAGCAGATCGACCAATCGCCTAATGACATCACCATCAATGAGATTATCGCCCGGTTCTGGAAGCATGCCGAGGGCTATTATGTTCGGCCCGATGGGACGCACACTTATGAAATCAACAACTTCCGGCAGGCCCTGCGGCCGCTTCAGTTCCTGTATGGTGCTGCGCCGGCGGTCGAGTTTGGGCCCCGTGCCCTGCTGGCGGTCCGGCACGAGATGGTGCAAAAAGGACTCTGCCGGAATAACATCAACAAGATGGTCAGCCGGATCAAACTGATGTTCCGCTGGGCGGCCGAGAAGGAATTGATTCCGGCCGGCGTTTATCACGCCCTGCAAACGGTCAAGGGACTGCCCAAGGGCCGCTGCGAGGCCAGGGAGACTGCACCGATTGGTCCGGTGCCTCAGGAACATATCGACGCGGTCCAGCCGTATGTAAGCCGGCAGGTCTGGGCGCTGATTCAGCTTCAGCTCTTGACCGGTGCCCGCAGCGGAGAACTGGTGATTCTGCGACCATGCGATATTGACATGTCAGGCCAGATCTGGCTGTACCGCCCTGCTCATCACAAGACCGCCCATCGCGGTTTTTGCAGGACCATTTACTTTGGGCCTCGTGCCCAGGCAGTCTTGAGGCCGTTTCTGCTGCGGCCGAAAGAGGCATATTGCTTCTCCCCGGCAGAGGCCATGGCCGGATGGCGGCAGCAGAAGTTTGCCGGCCGCAAGACGCCCCTTCATCAAGGGAACACAGTGGGCACCAACATCAAAAAGTCGCCCAAAAGGCAAGCGGGCAAGCACTATACGACCACAGGCTACGGTCATTCCATCGCCAAGGCCATCAAGAAGGCGTTTCGGCCGGAAGGGATGTCGGATGAGGAATTTGCAAACTGGAAGCCCGAGCAGCACTGGCACCCGCACCAACTGCGCCACAACGCCGCCACGTTTCTGCGGAAGGAGTTCGGCCTGGAAACGGCCCGGATTATTCTTGGGCACCGGTCCTCGGCTATTACAGAAGTCTACGCCGAGCAGGACCAGCAGAAGGCCATGGAGGCGATTATGAGAGTGGGATAAGGCAGATTTGTGTTGACCGCCAGAATCTACAGGAGCATGCTGACTTCGGCGTAGGTCCACGGAACAGGGCTTCCGGCATGGCTCTATGTGGGTGAATATCTCTCGGGCAGACTTACCCCGCTCGGTGGCTCCCTTAGACTCAGGAATCCTTGTCTCGGCTACACTCGGTCAAATACCGAAAAGAACCGGGCAAACCACTTGACAATGGACCTCAGACTGATATATCATTGTTCTCATTGTCCTATTTTATCGGGACGTAAACGCCGAAGGACGGAACATGATACACCGATCACCCAAAAAAAAGAGGTTGCTGCAAGGGGCCAAACGTAATTGGAATCGAGTAATGGAAGAGCGGCAGCTCTCTGTAGATGAGTTTGCCCTATCTCGGCATCAAGCGGTGTGGTCACTTCATGCCAAACGCAGCCTACAGGTGCATGAAAATTACAGCAACATGCCAAGGAGGAAAACCATATGGACCATCCGTTGACACAGGGAACATACAACCTGCTTGAAGAGAAATGGATACCGGTTCTTTACGTCAATGGGAAGACGGAGCGTGTCGGAATCTGGCAAGCGTTGACGGATGCACACAAGATCCGGCAGATTGCCGCCAGCAATCCCATGGACAGGGTGGCATTGTTGCGTTTTTTGATGGCCGTGCTCATGTGGTGCAAGGAGGACGCGAAGGACGCCCTTCTGAAAATCGCCGGCATATCGGAAGACTGGCTGACGAAGCTGAAGGAACACAAAACTGCGTTTGACTTGTTCGACAAAAAACAACCGTTCATGCAGGACCTAACTGTCAAGGGAGAAAAAGCAAACGCCGCCACAGAACTCATTCATGATCTGCCGTCGGGTTCGGCCCTGAATCACTTCCGTCACACCAGGGACAAAGTGGACGGATTGTGCCCGGCGTGTTGTGCGATTGGCCTGATCCGCTGGTCGTGCTATGCCACGGCTGGTACGAAGGGTCGTAGCAAGAGCATGCCCGCAAGTCTCAACGGAAACACGCCTGCCTACGCTTTCCCTGTTTGCAACACCTTACTCCAGTGTCTTGGGGAATCACTCAAGCGTCTCACAACGTCGCCGAATGACACACTCAGTTGGCTGTCGAACAATCGCCCCGATAAAATTGGTCCCCTCATCGCTCTCACTTGGCGGTCACGTAGCGTACTTCTCACCATGCCGACTGAGAATGACGGCATGTCGTGCAGCTACTGTGGCGCGAATACAGGTGGTTTGATTCGTGAGATTCGCTTTCAGCCTGGTTGGAGGCAAATCGACCCCAAGCAGCCTGGGGATGCCGATCCGCATCTCGTCAAGGGACCCGTGTCCTACCCCAGTCCTAATGATAATGATTCTGTCGAACATTCGGCAATGCTCTGGCGTAACCTGATGAAGGGAGTGTTCAAGCCAACTGACACATATCCGATAAATAGTGTCCCACACGACGTGGTCGTCCTTGGCTCCGTCCAGGCGTTACTGAAGCATTGCGAGATGATCCGGGTTAAACCGGTCGAAGGGGCCGTGGCGAAACGGGTTGAATTAACCAAGCACTGTGCCGATACCTTGCGTTTTCTTGTCAAATCCGCCACGCTCAACCAGAAGACGAGTAAGAATGATCATCAGGAAATCAACGCCGCAGTTGTGCTGTTGACGCCCGACACTGAGGCCCAAATTCAGACCGCACTTGAACAGACCCTACCAACGGAGCAAAACGACTCCGAAGCGGATAAGAAGTTTCTACGGGAAATCTACGAGCCGCTCGTTGAACAAATTGTCGCCTCCACAGTCACGGGCTCTCCATTGCACCGCCGCGCAGCAAAAGAACGCGCCTTAGCCTTGCTAAACAAGAAGATCGACGAGCTGGTTGAAAAGATGGATCATCTTTCCACCGCAGATTCGCCTGGAACGGCTCCAGCCAAGAAAAAACGAATCCGCAAGAAGGGAGACACAAAATGAACCCGACCGCTGAATACATCAAGAAACTTTCAGATTTGAAGGAAGGCGAACACTCTCAACTGCGCAGCCTAGCCGGGCGTCCTCTCGACGAAACTGTCCAGGGCTTCGACCTCTTCAGCGGCCTTTGGTGGCCGCTGCGTGCCAAAAACCCGGCGACGCCGCGGCGGGAGCCGTCATGGCTCGTGGCCAAACTTTTCGGCTCGTTCCGGGTCCCGCACATCCGGCCCGATTCAGGCGCGGGGCCTTCTTTGCCTGAAGTCCTGGGCTGCTGTGAACCGCATGACGAAGATGATCGCCGGCGATTCCGTGACCGCTTCGATGCTTTGCTTTGCTCCTCCCTGTCGTCTTTGGAGCCGCATTTGCGCTGGGCGATGGGAGAGGCCGCCCGGGCTGTTGCCGGGCATGTGCCGCATGCGCGGAATGTGAAGGGCATCGACTGGGTACAACTCCTCGACGATCTCTCCATTTGGGATCGTGGCAAGGCGCATCGCCGCAGGCGTGATGTGCGCGACATCTGGGCCGAAACGTATCTCAACACGACTGATTCAAAAGAAAGGAGAGCATAGATATGCTGATCGAAATCCACATAATCCAGAATCACAGCCCGGCGAACCTGAACCGGGACGACCTTGGCGCACCCAAGACCTGCATCTTCGGCGGTGTTAGCCGGGCGCGCATCTCCAGCCAGTGCCTCAAACGCAGCATCCGACGCAGCCCTGAGTTCGCGGCCGCTCTGGAAGAAGACGGTGGCGTCCGTACACGGCGGCTGATCGATCTGATCGCAAGGGAGGCGGCGGGGACAAACGAGCAACGGTATGAGCAACATTGCAAGACCATTCGACAAGTCTTTGAAAAAGGTGGGGTCAGTATAAAGAAGGATGAGAACACTTTCGACATACTCTTCTTTCTGCCTCGATCCGCCATCCAGGAAATGGGCGATGCCGTTCGCCAAGGAGGCCAAGATCTCGGGAACAAATTCGCCGAGATCATGAGCAGGTTTGTCAAGACCCCCGACATTGCACTTTGTGGCCGTATGACAGAGTTCGATGCAAAGGGACCGTTTGACAAACTTAAAGGTCGGTTTACCGTCGAAGCGGCACTCTCCGCCGCTCATGCGATTTCGACTCACGCGATCGTGAACGAGGTGGACTACTTTACTGCTGCCGATGACGTGCCCGGCCCGGACGCCGGAGCGGCCCACGTCAACGAAGCCATGTTTAACTCGGCCTGCTTCTACAAACACTTCGTCATCGACTTTGAGCAGTTGAAGGAGAACCTGGCAGGCGATGCCGACCTTGCCTGCAAGACAGTGAACTGCTTCCTCAAAGCGGCCGCCAAGACCAACCCCTCCGGCAAACAGCACGCATTTGCGGCATTCAATCTGCCGGATGGAATTTTGGTCGAAGTGAAAACCAAGTCGCCAACACCCGTCAGCTATGCCAATGCCTTCGCTGATCCGGTGCCGGAAAAGCCTGAACGCGGCTTGATCGGCGAAAGCATCGCCAGACTTGGCCAGTACGCCCACGATCTGGCTGCGGGCTATGGAATCGAGGCCGAACGTTTCTGGTTCTCGCCGAATCTGCGCTATCGGCTGACCTGGGTCGACAAGAGCAGCAAGGAACACGTTCAAGAAAAGTCCGTGGTCGATGGCAACGAGTTCGGTGAGTTCGATACATTCGTCCAAAAGATCATCGAAAAAGTGGGGGCAACCGAAACCCTTGCGGAGGCAGAAAAATGACCGAAGCGAACACTCTCTTCCTCCGCCTGGAAGGCCCCCTCCAGGCCTGGGGCGACACGTCTAAATTTGTCATCCGGCGAACCATGGAGGCGCCGACCAAGTCCGGCGTGCTGGGTCTCATCTGCTGCGCTATAGGTCTGACGCGTCAGGAGGCCCGCAAACGCCTGCCGGAGCTGAACAGGCTTGCAATGGGGGTCCGCATCGACCGGCGCGGCACGCGGTGGTGGGATTACCACACGGTCGGAGCAGGAATCGGCATGACCACCGCCGGGGGCGGTGAAAAGACCGGAGCACAGGGCACGCTCATCACGCGTCGGGAGTACCTGGCCGACGCGAGCTTTCTCGTCGCGCTCCAAGGTGATGCGGACTTGATCCAGAAGATCTCCAATGCGCTGGCGTCGCCGAAGTGGCCGATTTACCTTGGCCGCAAGTCCTGCACCCCTTCTGTCCCAATTCTTGAAACGCCCCGCAAGGGAGATTTGTGGGCCAATCCCGCCAGCCATGGCGACCTGAACGCTGCGCTGTGCGCCGTCCCGTGGCGCCCCCGGTACAAGGACGACTCGATACCTAACAACGGGAGGACGGAAACAATTGTGGAATGGCGGCCCGCCACAGAAAATGATGTCGCTCCCGAGAATGCGGAAGTGTGGTATGACGTGCCGGTATGCTTCGAACCACCGGTCCACGAGCCGCGATTGGTCCTGCGCGGGACCGTTTCGCCGCTGCTCGGGGAGGGGATGCAGGAGCCTCTCCCCGATCCACCGCGCCCGCGTGCGAACTACCAAAATGCAGAATACCAGAAGCGCCGCAAAGAACGAATTCAAGCCGACGCCGGGTTGTGCGTCTTCTGCAAGTCCCCCGGCCCGCGCATGACCGTTCAGCATGTCACGTACCGAAGAGCCGGAGGCAACGAAACCCTGGAAGACCTGCGTTCGCTTTGCGGCCTGTGCCATGATGCCGTTACCATGCTCGAATACGGCCTCGGAATGGGGCTGGACCGCATCAATCCCGAGGAACCCCGCTGGCGGGATAAAATCATTCAAAAACGGACCGAGATTCTCAAGTACCGCTCGCTGGAGATTAGGCGCCGGCTTCTTGCCGCCGAGGAGGTGGAATAACCATGTACCTGTCCTGTTTATTGATCAACGTAGGCGACAACCCCGACCGACCGCGGCCTGGGCGGTTGTGGCTGAGGAACCGCTATCATGTCCACCAGCGTCTTTGTATGGCCTTTCCGTCCGCGTCCCGCAAAATCGACGATGTGCACTTCCTCAAACCATTCAAACCGGATGAGTTTGGCAACGGTCAAATCCACGTGGCACGCACGGTGGACTCAGGCTTTCTTTTCCGTATTGACCCTCTCCCCAGCGGCCGGGCAGCGATCATCGTGCAGTCCGCCCTCAAACCCGACTGGGACTATGCCTTTCACAATGCAATGTATCTTCTGGCAGGGCCCCCGGAGGTGAAACGATTTGAGCCGCACTTCCGGCCAAACCAGTGGCTTCGATTTCGCCTCGCGGCAAATCCGACCCGACGTCTGAGCAAGCATTCGCCCGATGCAAAAAAAGAGTCTGTCGGAAAGCGTGTTCCTGTTCCGACTGAGAAACTGATTGACTGGCTTGCCCGCCGGGCCGAATCAGCAGGGTTTTTGATCAAGCAAGAGACCGTAACCCTTCAGCTCGGCTATATCTATATGAACAAACACGACAAGGGGCAGCGTCTGCGCTCGGTCCTTTTCGACGGTCTCCTTCAGGTCACGGATCCGGATGCCTTTCGACAAACACTGATCCGCGGCATTGGTTCCGGCAAGGCCTTCGGGTTCGGCCTGCTTTCGGTAGCACCGGTCCAGACCGCGGACGCGGGGGAGGCGACATGAGAGTTCGGGACCTGCACGTTCTGCCAAAGTTCGGTGACGGCTGGAGCTACCTCTACGTCGAGCATTGCCGCGTCGACCAGGACGAACGGGCGATTGCCATCCACGATGACTCCGGCAAGGTGCCGGTCCCCTGCGCCAATCTGGCGCTGCTTATGTTAGGACCGGGCGTCTCGATCACACATGCCGCCATTTCGGTGCTGGCGGACCATGGTTGTCTGGTGGTTTGGTGCGGCGAACAGGGAGTTCGATTGTACGCGTCGGGCATGGGCGAGACAAGGAGCGCCGCGAACTTCCTGCATCAGGTGCGGGCTTGGGCGGACGCGGACCTTCACTGGAAAGTCGTGCGCCGTTTGTACCAATTGCGGTTTACCGAAACCCTCGATCCTGGACTGACCCTGCGCCAGATCCGCGGGATGGAAGGCGTTCGTGTCCGGGATGCTTATGCCAAAGCCGCCCGGGAAACCGGGGTGCCTTGGTCAGGCCGCACGTACCGGCGCGACAAGTGGACCGATGCGGACCCGGTAAACAGAGCTTTGTCGGCAGCCAATGCGTGTCTTTACGGCCTCTGCCATGCGGCGATTATCTCGGCGGGATTCTCGCCCGCACTCGGCTTCATCCATACCGGAAAGATGCTGTCCTTCGTCTATGATGTCGCCGATCTTTACAAGACGGAAATTACCATTCCAGCGGCATTTCGAGCAGCGGCGGAAGAGAAAGACGGGCTGGAACGGCGTGTACGCATCTCGTGCCGCGATCTGTTTGTATCAGCACGGCTTCTGGAGAGAATCATTCCAGATATTCAGAAAGTGCTGATGGTGCCCAAGAAAGGAACGGCCGAGGACGGACGATTCGATCAGGACGCCGCCGCCCCGGGCTCTTTGTGGGACCCCGAGATGGGAGAAGTGAAGGGGGGATGTGCCTATCCGCTGGAAACGAACGAAATGGAGGCAAACGATGGTGGTTCTGATCCTTGAGCGGGTGCCGCCTGGATTACGGGGGGAACTGACACGGTGGTTTCTCGAACCAAAAGCAGGAGTTTTTGTGGGCAGGGTTTCAGCCATCGTACGCGATAAACTCTGGGAAAGAACCTGCGGACAAATTAAGGGTGGGGGTTGTGTAATGATGTATTCGAGCGACAATGAGCAGGGTTTTCGGATTCGAAGTTGGGGAGAAACGGCACGTTCGATAGAAGACTTCGAAGGGCTTTTTCTCGTCCGGATGCCGTAAAAACAGGTTTTTTTAAGTATTGTCCCCACGCGCGTGGGGGTGAACCGAATGAGGTTCATAACTATCCAATACAGGGGACATTGTCCCCACGCGCGTGGGGGTGAACCGCTATTATTTGCCAAAATGCTGCTGCGTTAGGAATTGTCCCCACGCGCGTGGGGGTGAACCGATAGGCGGAATCTACTACGCAGGAAGCGCGGAATTGTCCCCACGCGCGTGGGGGTGAACCGTTCCTCTTC
>DAOSUR010000026.1 GCA_035378985.1 Anaerohalosphaeraceae bacterium | reverse complement strand
TGTAAGGCTCCCCCTCGCTTACGCGAGAGTGTTTGAGACCGACAGGCTGCCGCGAGATGACTGGAGTGCACACCATGGCGCCGATTGATTTTCTGAAGATGATTCTCGAGGCGATGGATCAAAAAGGGCTCAACCCGAATCGGCTGGCCCGGCTCGTGGAAGGCCGGGTCAGCCGAAGTCTAATCTATGACTATTTGGCCGGCCGGCATCGCTTGAGCGATGACAAGCTGGCCGTGATCCTCGAGGCCCTCGAGATCAACCTTTCCGCTGACTCTATGAACTTGTCAAAGAAGAATAAGTCCGCTAAAAAAGCATCGTCCAATCCTTGAGATTCACAATCCCATCGTGATTGACATCCGCCGGCGCGCGGCGAATCCAGCAGTCGCGGATGCGGATGCCGTTGAGATCGTATGTCCACACAATCACCCGCTCTGTGCCAGGCACAATCGCCCGCCACAAGTTCGGGTCGTCCTGCAGGATAAATCGATTCGGTCTGGCTACATACTCAAAGCATTCCCGGCGGCTCGATTGAAGCCACTGATTGCAGAAGGTCTGCAAGGCCGGGGCCCTGACCTCCCGCCAGAGCGGATCCGGCGGCGGACTGTTCGGCTCAACCGGCGGAGCATTCGGCTCGGAGGCGACTGGCTTCTCGGCGGAGGTCGGAAACAATCCCAGACCGATCAGGCAGACCGCCAGCAGAAGACACAGCCGCCTCGAATAATACCGCTCGGCCATTATGGGGCCTCCTCGATGATGAGCAGCTTGTTTGGACCCTCCAGCGTCAGCGGTGCCGACAGATTATTGCTGATGCTGAAGGGCATCGAGAAGACATCATAGGCCAGCTGGCCGCCGGAGGCATCGGCGCTGCCGAAGAGCACGCCGGCAATCGTCAGCTCCAGCGGCGTCCCCCCCGCCGACTGGACCAGAACCAGCTGCAGAGCGGCGGCGGAGGAGGTCAGGAGCTGGTTGCTGAGGATCACATTGTTCTGGATGGAGGCATCCTGAAAACTGAGCGAACCGTTGACCGCAAGACCGCACTCGGGCGATAAGTCCACCGCCGTATAACCGAGATCCGCATCGTTGCAGGCCCGCAGCATCGGGACGCTCACACTCAGCGACAGACCGAGCGGGTGAGCAATCGCCGTGTTGCCGTGCAGGCAGGAGCGAATGCGCCAGCCGCCGCGTGCGGCGGAGACATAAGTCGGGGCATTCTGCGCATCGGTCTGCTGCCAGACGTCGGCGATTGCAGCGGTCTCATCGCCGAAGCGGCACTCGAAGTCAAACGACACGGAGGCATAGGAGCCCTGGCGGATCTCCAGCCGGATGTTGTGGATGCAGGGATTATTGAGCGTGTGTTTGATGTAGCCGCCGGTTGGACCGGTGCCGGACTTGCGCTCATAGAAGACCAGGTTGCTGACGGTGCCGGTGAGCAGATCGAGCACTTTGGGCCAATCCTGCACGGTGACCGAGCCGCGAACAAACTGCACATCGCGATCAACAATCGGGACCTGCAGCCCGTCGGCGCCGCTGCGGAGGATGTTGTCAAAGCCGGCGGTCAGCCGCACCGAGACGGTGCCGCCGACGGACACGCCGTTGACGGCGGTTGCCGTCGGGCAAAAAATTCGTTTGTTCACAACAGCCATATTCCATCTCCTTATGATTCAGGAATCGGGATCCAGCGGGCCTCAAAGCGGACCTGCCGGTAATGCATTTTCGGATGTACAATCAGATCCGCCGCATCGCTCAGATAAAATTCGTCGCAGCAGAAATCCGGGCCGGGATGCGAGCGGTCGAAGGCCAGAACGATTTTTTCGAAGAGCCGATTGACGCCGACGGTATCCGGGCCGCCGCGCCGCGCGGCGCCGTCGATGCCGCTGCGGTCGCCGAAGGCGATGTCGAGAATGATGTGCAGGGCCGGGGCGTAATCGCCCTCGCGGCTGAGCCGCTCTACGGAGGCCTGTACAAAGGCCATCGGGGCGTAGCGCTCAAAACTGCTGACGCCGCCGTCGGCAATGCCGACCTGGCCGGCCCAGGGGGCGACCGTGCGGAAACAGGGACGTCCGTCCTCGGTCATCTCCGACAGACGCCGGCAGGCCCAGTCCTCCAGCTCGGTCAATAAACCGGACTCGGGCGAATCGGTGAGGGACTCGCGGCCGTTGCCGTCATTATATAAAACGAGCAGTTCCGTATTTGTCAGAGCGCGGCCGAAGAGCATCAGATTGTCCAGCCGCAGCGGACGAACGGAAAAAGGGACGCCGCCGGGAGGCATGGCGGCGCCCAAGAGGAACGGCAGAGGACTTGTCCACTTCGAGGGGTCTGTGCCTTCCGCCAGAGAGGTGCTTTTGAGGAGAGTATTATTCCACCAGAGCCGGCTCTGGCCGGTCTCGACATCGAGAATGGCGGCGACGAAACACCATTCATTGCGCCGCCAGGAATCAGGGATGAATGTGGAGCCGCATTGAGTCCATTTCGAATCACAGATGTAATTAAAGAGAACTTCATCGGAGTTCTCGTCGATTTCGAGGATATTTTCATAATCGTTGCCGATGATGCCCCAGAGGGACTGAGCAACCTCCTGCTCGCAGTCGATTCGCTGGACCCAGCCGCAGACTGTAAAACTCTTGCGCCAATACTCCTGCAGACTGGAGCCCAGATGGATATGATCGCCGGCGCCGTTGAAGGCAAAGGCATTGCCCAGAAGACCTGGGCAGGACAACTCCTTCGTCGGGCGGGAGGCCAGGCCGTGCAGGATGCCGCGACAATCGAGGACCAGCCGCGAGTCGCCGGACTCCTCAAATCGCCAGTGAGCAATGCAGTCTTTACGCAAATCCATCAGGCACTCTCCAATTGTTCCGCAATCGAGCGATAGACGGTATCGGTGATGGCGTCAACACGATCGAGGACGCCGTCATAGAGGGCCCCGGAGCCGAAGACCGTCACTTCCGGCACGAGGGCAAAGAGCGGTCGGATTCGGGCCCGCTCGGTCTTGCCGAGCCGATAGCCGAAGAGCAGATTGCCGGCCGCACTGCGGAAGAAAAACCCGTTGGGGACCTCACGCGGAGACCGGAAGCGGGGAACTCCGGCGGCGGTGAGGTTCTCGCCGATGGGGACGGCCAGCAGCCGCGCCGTGCGGGGACGGATGGTCTTAACCTCATCCGTCAGGAGCCAGGCGTAGGCATCGACGCCGGAGAAGGGCCGCACGCCGACGGCGGCCTCCAGGTCGCTGAGCATCCAGCCGGCCAGTGCACGGGCCAGATTGCCCGTGCGGCGGCGCAGGACACGGCCGGTCAGATAATGATCGGCGATGTAGGAGGCCGTCTCCTGCGCTGCGCGGCGCAGACCGCCGGAGGCGGCGCGGGCCAGATGCTGCGCCGAGCGGTGCGTGCCGCTGACGGCGGCGCGAAACTCCGGTCCTAATTCAAGCAGCACTCTCACAGCACAATCCTCTTGTAGGCATCCCAGATGCGTTTGACCTGCGGCAGCAGGTCGATGTTTTCGAATTTCGAAAAGGACCCGCCCTGAAAAGATACGCCCGACAGGCCGATGTCGTCTTTTCGCTTGAAGAGAAACGACACTTGCTCGACGGCTGATTCCTGCAGGTCGGCCGGCATCGGCACTTCGGCGGAGGAGGCCGGCTCGGAGCCGGCGGGCACATAGCCGCCGCGATAGACCACCTGAATCGAATCGGGCGGCTCGGCCGGCCATGGCAGATCGACGCGGTAGACAATGCCGCTGCGGCCGGACTGGAGCAATCGATACTCGCTGGAGACGAGCGGTTCTGCCGAATCAAAGTCCCAGTCGGCGGCGATGCGGATAGACTGCAGACCCGCGATTGGAAAGGCCCGCAGCCGCAGATACGGCGTGCCGCCGGTATAGACTTCTGTGACGGGTTCTTCCGGCAGCACAAGCCCGCGATGGCAGTACTGCTCCGCCATCGCCGTGACCGAGCCGATCAGGCCGGTCAGGACGGCCGACTCTTCGGCGGACAGCGAGGTTACGCCGAGACGCTGCCGGATTTGTTCGAGGGTACAGAGCATGCCTTGTTCCTGTAGTCTTCAGACCGAATCATCTTGTCCTTCGGACTGGGAAAGTTTTTTTTAATTTGCTCGCCTTGAACCGGTTCTTGTTTTTTTTTCATTTTTTTTGTTCCAAAAGGAGGGGCCGAAGCGGCCCCTCTTGTTTAGGCCGTGATATGCTGGGCGTAGCCGCGTTCGGCGGCGGTCGAAGGACCGACGGCCCGCTGGGCGGTCACGCCGCGAATGACCAGAAAGGCCCCGGAGGTGCCGCTGCCGGCGGTCGGGGCCTTGACGCGAACAAAGCGTTTGCGGCCCGGGATATTCGGCACGTCGATCGCAAAGATCTTGTTGTCGTCCGTGCCCGCGATGACCGAGGTGAGCTTGGCGGAGGCAATCTCCGTCCAATCGCCGGCGGTGCCGGAGTTGGTGTCGCACTCTTCCAGGATCAGCGGCGTGAAGATGTTGCCGGAACCGACGGCGACATCCGTGGTGCCGACGATGATCTCAATCTTGGCAACGCCGCAGCCGGACAGGTCCAGCGGCGTCTGGGTGCCGAAGGCGCCGTTGTTTTTGACCTCGGCGAGCATCAGGGTCACTTTTTCCTCTTGGAGTGGGTTCATTTTTTTATTCCTTTCAAAAATCAGTTCTGTTTTATTTTTTTTAAGACCCTCCGGCGGCCGCACGACCGCCGGAGGATGGAAAGGAGAATCAACTTTTATCCGGTCTTCAGTCCGATGATAGTGCCGGCCTTTTTGGTCTGGTCGGTCTCCACATCATGGCAGCCGTAGACAGATATTGCTACACGCTCGGTGGCCAGGACTGCGATCTGACGCTGGAGGAACAGGGCCTCGCGGCTTTGCTCGATGGTCGTCTGCCGGCGGTCGCCGAAGACGGCTCCGCGACCCAGATTGGCCAGGACGCAGCAGATCTGGTTCGAGGCCGACTCATACGGCAGCGGAACAAACTCCACCGGAAGGCCGAGGAAGCGGCGGCCGGTGGAAACCTCCCCGACGATGATTTCTGTTTTGGAGGCCCCGCCGGCGGCATCGGCCAGTTTCATCATCACTTCAAAATAGAAGCGGCTGCTGCAGAACCAGCGAGGACCTTCGCCGCCCCAGCCGTAGGGATGCAGGGCTCCCATCATGCTGCGGAAGTTCGGCAGGGTCAGACCGTTCCAGCCGCTGCCGCTGCCGCTCACAAGGCCCTTTGGGGAGCTGAGCTGATTGAACCAGCCGGTGATGCCGAGGTTGTTGAAGTACGGGCTGGTGCCGTCGCCGCAGAAGAGGACGCGGTCCTCCTGCTCCGCAAAGGCCATCGCCATCAGCTCGCCCAAGATATTGCCCAGAGACATGGCCGATGAGACATCTTCGGCGGTATCGCGGTTGACCGGCACAAAGACATCCCAGCTCTGGGCCTTGAGCGTCAGCAGATTGCCGGACAAATCCTGCGGGGTCGGGATGACGCCGGCCTCCGTGCAGTAGACCTTCAGCCCCTTGTTGAATTTCGGCACAGACTCCGTGTCGGTCGTCATCAGCCATGGCTGGCAGAACCGGCGGGCGGCGCCGTATTGGGCGATGATCAGGACAAAAGCATCGACCAGCTGCTGCGGAATCAGCAGGCCCCCGGAAGGGTTATTTTGCGAGCTGACCGCCTTTTCGAGCTTGTAGCCGCGATGCTCCAAGATTTTGGCGGCGGTTGAAGAGCCGAGAACACCGGCCATGATATACAGGCCGAAGTCCTGGGCCAGACGCGCATTGCCCCAGACGCCCTTGTAGAGCCCGCTGAGATGATCCGGATTGCCGATCATCGACTGCTCGCGATAGGAGCGGAGCTCCTCGGAGAGGGTGTTGAGGTTTTTGCGGAGCTGATCGATATCGGCGAAGCGGTCGGCCAGGAGCTTGTTCACCTCGCCGGAGACGGACTTAATGAATTGTTCATTGGTCAGAAGCCCCTTCTCCCGCTGAAGGAGGAGGTCTTCGAGCATTTTTTTTACATCTTGTTCATTCATGGTTTACCCCTTTTTTAAAAGACTTTCAATTGCTTTTTTTAATGCCGCGAAATCCCCGGAGCCGTCTGCTTTTCGGGGATCGGAGGAGGTGCCGGGGGACAATTCCTCCGCAGCCGAAAAGAGGTCGGCGGATTGTTTTTGGTTGTGGAAGTAAAGGAGGTCTTCGAGGGTCTGGAACTTTTCGTCCAGCCAGTCGCGGAGCGAGCGGACCTCCTGATCCAGATAATGCTTAACAAAGTCCTGGATGTCGGGACTTTTCCGGGCGGCCCATTCGAAGCCCTTCAATCTGGCCAGGGCCTCCGGATTGGCCCCGACGGCTACGCAGGAAATCTCCAGCAGTTCCAGCTTCGTGATGACATAGAGGGTCTTTTCGCCGGATTTGTCGAGCCGATATTCGAGGACGCGGAAGCCGATGCTCACAGCCCGCATCGTGCGGTTCTTGTAGGCGATCCAGTGCTCGGCGCCGAGCTGAAGCTCTGTGTCGAACTGAAGGGTCATTTCGACCTGCTCGTGATCGCCGACATTCACCAGCCGGGCGGTGCTCACATCCCAAGAACCGACCGCCGGCGGCATGCCGTTTTCGAGTCGGTGCAGATGACAGGCCAGACAGATCGGGTTGTCGGCAAACTCGCCCTTGCGGCGGATGGCCTCATAGACCGCGCGGGCTTCAACGACTTCATCGTGTCGGTCCACGACCTCGGAGGAGACGACAAAGGTGATGCGTTTTTTGTCCAAATCGACAGCCTTTTCGTCTTCGCGAATGTAGGCGTGGAGGTGTTTAAGTTTTTGCGGATTCAGATCAAACGGCATGGGAGTCTCCTATGGATTGGCTGCGCCCGTAAAGGGCCATCAGGACGCAGCGGCAGTTGATGATGTTGCCGGCTGAGCCGCTCGGGTCGCCCGGATACATCAGCGGCTCGCCGTTGACCAGAAACGGCTGATTAAGCGGGATGCCGTCGCGATACATCTCTTCGGCCCTGCGATGGGCGTCGCGGACGGCTTCATCGCGGGCGGTGAGCCATGATTTCTTTTCAATGCCGGCCTCCTGCATGCCGGCAAAGCGGCCGGTGCTCACGGCCCCGGCCACCTGCGTGCGGGCGATGCGCTGGGCCCTCGCCAGCGAGCCGTCTAAAACGGAGCGGAGGCGGTTGGTTAACTCGCCGAGTCCTTCGCCGGCCTCCAATCCCTCCCGGAGCGTGCGGCTGACGGCGGCCTGCGTGGTTTGATTGATGCCGGTGATGTTGCGGCTGCTGTGCAGCAGCGCGCCGCGCACCATCTGCCGCTGGCAGGCGGACTCGGCGCGGCGGGCGGCCTCCTCGGCCGAGAGGCCGGAGGACTTCAGGAGTCCTTCCGCACCGATACGGGCGGCCCGCTCAAAGAAGGTGCGGTTGATCAGCTGCAGCCGGCCGTTTTCCTTTTTCAGATCGAGCACGACGCGGGCGAGAATCTCCGTCGTCGGCGGCGATTGCGGGTCGTCCTTTTTGCCCGAGAGGGCCTCCTGCAGGCGGCTTGTGAGCTCGCGGCGCTGCCGCAGGAAGAAGCTGCGAAGGGCCGCCTGCATCTCTTTTTCCAGCGGCAGCCAGGACTGCACATAGTCCTTCCAGAGCCGGTCAGCCTGCTCTTTGCGGACCAGTTCCTCGGCCGGGTCGGCGGAGCGGACGGTCTGCTTTTGCGGCTCCTCCTCCGGTGTATAGGCCGGGCCTGTGGCGGCGATGCCCTGCGGACCGGCCTCGAGGACCCACTGGGCCGGCGCCAGCGACATCCAGTTGATCCACCAGTATTTGGCATGCGGCATCGCCTCCAGATCAAACGGCAGGTCATAGGCCCGGATAATCTGTTCGAGCGGGATGCCGTCACGGCTGAGCTCAATGACTTTCTTGGTCCAGTCCATCCGCGTTTCGGCGACGACCGGGTGCTGATCCCAATCGAACCAAGCGAAGACCGGCCGGCCGGACTGGGCGGCCTTGATGCGGCAGAGCCGATAGGACTCTTTCTGCGAGAGATTCCGCAGATGACGCCAGGTGCCCGACTCGAGCACTGACCGGGAGTGAACCTGGCTTCGGTAGAAGCGGCTGATGAGAGCGTCGGTGAGGGTCCAGGCAAACAGCTGCGAAAGCGGCATGCAGGAATTAAACACGAAATCCCGCATGGCCGGCCCGCCGGAATATTGCGACTCAGGCACCAGCCCGATCAGCTGCGGCGGGACGTTGAATGCGGCGGCGATGCGGCAGGCCTGCTTCTGGTCGATTTCGGCGGCCTGCAGGTCGACCATCTTGAGCGTGAGCGTCTTGGCCTCGATGCCGCCGGTCAGGAGGACCGTGCTCAACACCTTGTCCTCGCCGGCGTAGCGGCTGTCGAAGGCCGACAGAATCTCTGTGATCTCCTCCGGCTCGAGTTTAACACCGGCCGGTGTTTGAAGGATGACGCCCGGCTCAGCGCCGTTGCGAAGGGCCGTGCGGTTGCGGAGGATCAGGGCATAGCAGTACTGCAGGGCGTTGTCGCAGGGCCCCAGCGGGCCCAGACCGTGCCAGCGATTGTACGGATTGAAGTTGCGGGTCTGATAGACCTGAGACGGAGCAACGCGGCGGATGCGGCCGAAATCATCGATCCATTCCCAGCCGACCAGCGTGCCGCCCGGATTGACAATCTCCCGCATGCGGGGACCGGCGACAATTTCAAAGGGACTGTCCTCACGGATGGGGTCGTCGAAGACAAAGAATACATCGCAGAAGAGGATGTAGTTGCCCAGCCAGTCGGCGGCCAGCCGGTCGAAGGACATAGCCGGATTGCGGAACAGATAATCATAAATCGGGCCGTCCTCGACAATCTGATCGTCGATGGTGCTTAAGACCAACGGGACGTTGCGGGCGGTGAGCGTCGTCAAGATCTTGTTGACGCAGGCAAAGACGATATCCACTTGGCGATAGGGCTCGCCGGCCAGGACGGGATCGCGGAAGGAGGACCGCAGCAGCCGAGCGAAAGACGTGCTGCTCTTGGTGCGACTGAACAAACGCTCGATGGATTTAAATAACTTCATCAGGCCCTCCGACTCACATAACACATGGGTTTGACGGCGCCGGCGTCTGAGGCCTCCAGCGCCAGTGCCAGTGCCCAGAACCGGTCGGAATGGCCGTCGGCGGTATGCTCGGCGTCGTAGCGGATGTTGCCGGCGGCGGTGACGATTTTGCGGACGGCGTGCAGGTCATTGCGGACGGCGTTGTCGATCGGGATGCGGATGCGGCGGTCCTCAAAGATTTGGCGGACGCGGACAGCCATCGACTCCTTAACGGACGGCGTAAACGTGACCGGTTCGATCCGCGAAGAGCCGAAGAGCTTCTGCAGCTGCTCACAGATCGGGCCGCCCATGCCGGTATAGTCCACGCAGACGCGGCGCGGCCGCAGGCGGCGAATCGTCTCGGCCAGCAGCTCCGCCTGCATCGGGAAGGGAGTCTTTTCAAGGACCTGTACACGCCGGGTCCAATAGACATCGCCGACTTTTTCGAGGAGCCACAGGATCGTCAGGTCGCGTTTGCGGCCGATGTCGATGCCGGCGTAATACTCGCCGCCGGCGGAAAGATCGGCGGACTCCAGAGCCGCCTGCTCGATTTCGCAGGCGGAGATCAGTTCGTAGGTCAAAAAGGCGGTTGCTTCGTCGATGAATTTGCATTCGTATTCCTGGGCCCAGGCGTCCGGGTCATCCAGTCCGCTGCGGAGGGCCTCAATATCGACCTTCAGCCCTTCGCGGACGGCGGTGTAGATGTCCACAAAATGACGGCTGTAGGGCTGATTGCCCGTCCAGAGCGAATAAAACTTATTCTGCTTGCCCATCGGGGTGGAGAGAATCCGAATCTTGTAGCCGCGTGTGATGGAGCCGTAGAGCGCCGTCCAGATTTTGTGGCTGTCTTTGTGCAGGGCGAACTCATCGAGCACGACATGCGCGGAGAAACCACGCGCTGTATCGGGGTTGGCGGGCAGGCCGATGATGCGGCCGCCGTTTGGAAAATGGATGGCGAGCATTTTGTATTCGTTTTCATCGCCCCGGAACCGCTCTTCGTCAACGGCGGAGATGCCGAGGGCGTAGGCGCGGGCGTGCTGGGCGGCCTTCTCCATCAGCTCGCGGCTCTGCCGCTCGCCGCGCGACAGCAGCACCCAGGTTTCGCCGGTCTGATAAACCTGATCGACCGCCTCCAGCGAGGCCATAAAGGATTTGCCGGTCTGGCGGGCCTGCAGCGCAATCTTGTAGCGGCTGTCATCCCGCATCCAGCGTTTCTGATACGGCAGCAGGTTGATCAGCGGTTCGGTCATTGCACGATCCCGTAAATCTGTTCGCGGATAATCTTGAGCGTCTCCGGGTCTACCTTCTTGCGGAGTTCTTTGGCGATGGTTTTTTCGGCGGAGGCGGCCTTTTCGGCCAGGCGGCTGCGGAGATACTGATCGGCCTTGAGGGCGACCTGCGTGCAGTCGCGGATGGCCGAGGAGACCAGGGAGATTTCCTTCGGGCTGAGCTCTTCGGCGCTGAGCAGATCGATGATCTGGGCCGTCATAATCTCGGCGGCGGCCTTCTGCGTTTCGGAGGCGTTTTCCTCCGAAAGACCGCTCATGACCTGCCGGGCGATCTGGGCGGCGGAACGCATCCGCTCATAGGCCAGCAGCCCCTTGGCCCAGCGGCCGATGGCGGAGCGGCTGATGCGATGGCCGCAGCGGCGGCAGTAATCGGCCATGTCTTCATAGCGGGGGCGGCCCTCCTTCGGGCCGGGCCAGTCCGGCGGCCAGACGCCGTCGGTGAGCATGGCCGTCAGCGTCGAACGCAGGGCCGGCGGCAGCGTATCAATCGAACTGTGCACGCGACGAGTCCGCATCGGATCAGACCTCCAAGGCCGGGTCCCTTTTTAGATTCTGAGCGATTTCAAGCCCGACTGCCGTGAGCTTGATGACGGCCATCGAATTCTTCCGAACATCGGCTAAAGTTCCCTCCCCATCCAGAGAGACGATTTCGATGTAGCCCTTTTCCAGCAAATAAGCGATGTCCTTCCGCATCAAATCAATTCCGTAGTTGGCGTCGACGGTGCACATTACCTGCTCGAGCAGCTTGACGGAAAGCCCCGAGGGATAAACCCGGTCCAGCGACCGCAGCATTAAATTCCGAGCCTGACGGATGAGGTCCTGCTTATTCATAACGCATCTCCTTCACAATTTCTTTGGCGATATGGCCGCAGATTTGCGGCATTTGTTCAATAACCCGCATGGAACCGTTGAGCATCGCGACCCCCTCGGAAACTTTCTTCATGGATTCTTCGAGAGAATTGATGGAGCGGATGTACTCCACCTTGCCGACAAAATCCTGATTGCAGGCATTCTTTCTTTCCGCCAGCCGCTCAATCTTGGCATCTTGCTGATCGACTCGTGCTGAAATCGCCCGCAGATCGGACTTGATGGAAGTCAGAATCATCAAAATTAAACCGCTGATAATGCCCGCCGCCGCGCTGATGACCGTTGCTAAGATGGACCAATTCATAAAATTTCCTTCACTGGATTCGGACTGGTTCTTCGATCCGGATAAAACTGCGGAATAGGGTTTCGACGCGTCCACCCGGCCACCATTGAAAAGGCGGCAGCTTATTGGGATAAACAAACTGTCCTTTTCGATCGATTTGATGCATCAGCCCGAGCCGCTGGAGGACGCGTGCGGCGGCCTCGGTGCAATGCAGTTCCACGGTCTGCAGCCGCCGATCCCGATCGATCAGACGGCAGAACCAGGTCCACTTGATGCCGCACAAAAGCAGCTCAAAAGCCCCGGGGATGCCGTGCTCATAGGGCAGACCGATCAGGCCCTGCATGACATCGGATGCTTTGTTTTCAAATTCAGGCGGTCGGAGAAAATGAAGCCGGCGGACCCAAACGGAACCCGGATAATGGGACAGCCAGTTATCGAAGGGGTTGATCTGGACGCCGGATTTGCCGGCCCAGCGGTTGAGCGTGGTGGCCTCAAAGACGGCTGATCCGCCGGATGCCGCCAGAGCGACATGGCTGATGGAAGCGGCTGTGCCGGTTGCGCCGACCAGATGATTATAGGTCTTGATGCGGCGGCTGAGCCGGCTGCTGCCGGAGCACAGGAGGATGTCACAGGTTTGCAGATTCAGCGGCGTCTCCATGATTTACTTTTTTTGCGGCTCAAAAGGTACGAGGCCAACAGGACGGAGGCGGCGGTGGTAAATCCGCTGACCGCCTGCGGGCCGGTCCAATCGACGGAAGCGGAGGAGTCAACGGCTGTTTTGGCTGTTTCCAGCAATATGACCTTCTTCTGGGTCTCCTGCAGCTCTTTTTGCAGGGCCTCGGCTTTGAGCTTGGCGGCCTGCTGCTCGGTGAGCGTAACGGCCTGCTCCTGCTCTTTGAGGGCCTGCTCGTAGCGGGCGGCCAGGTCCTGCTGGTGCTGCTGATAGACAGCCAGGGCCCCGGTGAGGGCCCCGCCGGCCGCTGCGCCGGCGGCAAATTCACCGCTGCCGCCGGAACAGCCGATGAAAAAGGGGAGGAGGAGGACTGCAAAATATTTCATGGCGGATTCCTTTCCAAAAATTTAAATCCTTTTTTGGAGGCATCTGACCAAAAAACCGGACGCCTCCAGACAGAGCATCTCCGGAGGCGACCGGTTTAGTATTGCTGTTTTTACTATCGGCTACTGTGTTTTATCTGTCAAGTTTTTTTCTAAAAATTTTTTTAAAGTTCTTTCGATCTGATCCAGATGCCGCAGCAACCGTCCGGCTGCAGTCAAAAAAGCTCCGGCAATCGGGACCCAGATGGATTCCCAATACCCCCGAGAAAGGGATGCAAAAAAAATCAACCACCCCAAGCAAAAAATGAAAACACCGATCCCTGTAATCTCTCCTCCGGACCCCAGAGACCGGTCCTTTTGGCTGTTTTTGTATGGATTTGATTTTTTGAGCGAGTTCGATTTCTTCCCGGGTAAAGACCTCTTCTTTTTGTTTGATGCTTTCCATCCATTCCACGGTTTCCTGGATTTGCTCAAGGATGTCGCAGAGCTCTTCTTTGAGCATGCCGTGGGCGATGGCAGTCGCCTGGCCGCGTTTGGCCATATCCGCCTGATGGAATAAGACCACGCCGGCATTGACAATCTGCCGAATCATGTATCCACGCTTCTCCAGAGACTGAATCATCCGAAGCGTGACATCGGTAAAATGCATGGTATATCGTTTCTTAGCCATATTTTTTTTAGAGTATAGCATTTTTTTTGTGCAAATGCAAATCTTTATTTCCTAAGGCATTAGAATATTTTTTACTGCATCTGAATTAAAAAATAATCCAAATAGCTAATTTTTTATGTTGACTTTTCCCGAAAGATAGAATAGGGTGCAGATTATGGTCACAAATAGGAAAAATCGACGACACTCATCCCACCGAACAAGGGTCGGACAGATGCTCACTCCCATCGCTTCCGAAACAGCCCGAAGGATGAAGAAATTGACTGGCTATTCCCTAAAAACTCTGATGTCATCTGGCATTTTCCTGCTGGAAAAATCCCTGGAGGCGGGAGATTTCTCCCCAATCCTGAACGCCAAGCAGCGGGAATTGGATGGCGAGTTTCAAGTTTTCCGAGAATCGCAGCCGGAGGCGACCGGCTGAGTATTTCGGCGGGCTGCCGTTTCGGCGGCAGTCCGCTTTAAAAGAAAGTTTTTGAGAAAGGCCTGCGGCCTACAGAGAAAATATGTTCATAAAAAACGCGAAATCTTTCGATCGAGCAGGCCGCGAGTTGTCGGCTGATCCGATCCGATGTTTTCTCCTTTCCGGACAGATGCCACCCTCCCATCTGTCCCCTCGTACAGCCGGACCCGCTCCAAAGCGGGGCCGGCTGTATTCGTCCTCATCCTCCTCCGAAGCGGGTGGGGCCGCTGCATTGGACTCCCTCCCCGCCTGCTTTTTAAAGGTTCTTCACTCCTGGCGACCGGGCGGGGCTTCCTCCTTCACCACCCGGTCGTTTTTCCCCAGAGCGAAAGGAGGGACTCATGGAGCGAAAGGAGGGACTCATGCCGCTTAGGAAAGTCCATGCATCGGTACGTCGGCGGCGAGGTCTGCAGTTTTTGGTCTTTGAGTGTCCCTACTGCAGCCAAAAAAATCATCTGCCGATCGGCGATTATAACACCAATCCGCAGCCGCATCGGTTTGTTAAGACCATCTGCTGCGGAAGCAATCTGGAATTAACTCAAACCGCCCGCCAGGGTCCGAAGACCGCCTCCCGGCGGTCCGGCTGTGAACCGCCGAAGAAAGCGATGCCGCACAGCCCCCGGCGGGCCTGCTGAGGAGAATGATAATGCCTAAGCAGGAGACGCAAGAGGCCAAATATGTACAAGGGGGCATCTGCCCCCACTGCTATCGGTATCTGCCCTATCCGGTCGTGCATGAGCCCTATCAGGCAAAGGGACGCACCTGGCGGCTGGTGCAGGGCTGGTGCTTTGACTGCCAAAAGGGGGCCATCCTGATGCAGACGCCCGGAATGAGCGGCAGATGGATTGTGCATCAATATCTGCCGTATGATTTGGTGCATAACGTGCCGGTGCCGACCGACAGCGGCCAATGGGTTTTGATGACGCCCCTGCCGCCGGAAAGTCCGAAGGCGGATGACGAAGGGCCGGTTCTGAAATTCGGTCAGGGAGACTATGCCGTTGAAGTCAGCGCTGAAAATCTGGATAAGGCCCTGCGGATCGAATTGGCGGCAATGGTGGAATTGATTCAAGTCGTCTTAAATGCCGTCAAAAGCATTGTGACGGCAAAGCTGAAAAAAAATGGATTGGACAATACAACAAGCAGCAGAACGGCTGAAAAAGAGCCAGGGTCAGATCCGACGGCTGTGTGAAGCAGGCCGGCTTCCGGGGGCCTATAAATCCGGACGCAGTTGGCGGATTCCGTCGACGGCGCATCCGGACCTGCAGGCGGCCTCCGCCGCAGAAAACCCGAAAACGGATCTGGAGGAGCTGCCGGAGGTGCAGCGGCAGACGGTTTTGCGGCGAATAGCGATCCTGCGGGAGATGGATTTGTTTGTGGCCCACGCCGAATCGCTGCGGATCAGCCGGACGGCGGCGGCTGAACAATTTGCCGCCAAGATGCAGATCCCGCTGCGGACGCTTTATTGGTGGCGCAGACAGCTTCGGACGCTGGGACCGGCCGGGCTGGCGGATGGGCGAAGCCGGCGGGCGGCGGAGGCGGAGATCAGTCCGGAGGCCTGGGAGGAGTTCTGCCGGATGTATCTGGTGGAACAGAAGCCGTCGGCGGCGATGTGCTGGCGGAACCTGTGCTACCTGAATCAAAGCCAGCATCGCGGCTGGACGATTCCATCGCTGCGGCGGATGCAGCAGCTGATTAACGAGCGGATCCCAATGCCGGTGCAGGTGCTGCATCGGGACGGACGCGCGGCGTATGAGGCCAAGTATGCGCCGTATCTCAAGACGGACCCGGAGAGCATTGCACCCGGGGCGGTCTGGGTCGGTGATCATCATCAGTGCGATGTATGGGTGCGAGCGAACGGGCGATGGGTGCGGCCGTGGATTACGGCCTGGCAGGATATGAGGAGCCGCACAATCGTCGGCTGGGTAATCAGCGAGCAGCCCAGCAGCACGACGATCCTGCAGGCCTTCCGGGCCGGATGCCGGCAGTGGGGGCTGCCGGAGTCGGTCAAGATCGACAACGGCAAGGACTACGACTGCGAGATGTTTACGGGCGTCACCAAGCAGCGCCGCAAACTGCAGGGGCTGCGGCTGGATGAGGAGGTGACGGCCGGATTATATGCCCTGCTGGGTGTGGGCGTGTCGTTTGCGATCCCATACCATCCGCAGAGCAAGTGCATCGAGAGGTGGTTTGACAGGTTCGAGCAGCAGTTCTGCCGCACATTCGCCACCTGGTGCGGACGGACGACACAGACGCGGCCGGAGGATCTCTTTGATAAAATGAAATCGGAGACCTTTGCAGCAGCGGCGCCGACGCTGGAGGAGTTCCGCTCGCAGGCCGAAACCTATATCCAAATCTACAACCGCACGGCGCATCAGGGACGCGGGATGGACGGCAAGAGTCCGTTGGAAGTGATACAGCAGCGCTCGGTGCGGCGCGTGACGGCCGAAGGGGTGCTGGACCTGATGTGCCGCTGCTGGAGCGGCCTGCTGACGGTCGGCAAGAACGGCATCCGCATCCGGGGACTGGATTACGGGGCGGCCGAGCCGGCACTGCTGGCCTGGCAGGGCAAAAAGGTCCGCGCGGCCTGGGACCCGGAGGATCTCACGAAGGTCTGGGTATACGAGCCGAATACCTACAAGCTCATCTGCATCGCCGAACAGTGGAAGATGGTAGCCTACGGCGGCGCGGATGATGCGGCCCTTCGGCAGGCTCGGGCGATGCAGGCCAAGGCCAAGCGATTGGTGAAGCAGGCCGCTCCGGCAGCCAGAACGGCGGCGATGGATTTAACGACGCTGACGCTGGCGGCGATGCAGGCGCGGACGCGGCCGATGCCGGAGCCGGAAAAACCGGTGATTCGGCCGGTAGCGACGGTGATGGACGGCCAGGTCCGCGAGCACCAGCGGATGGCGCAGATTAAACAGGTGCGGCGGGCGGCCGGCGGCGAGGCGATTCACTATGTGGCGGACCTGCAGATTGAGTATGACACAATGCGGGCCGAGCCGAAGCCGCTGCCGACGCTGGAGATTGAGGCGGGTGCGGAACAGGAAAAAATGCATTTAAATTGGGATTAAACGATGAATAAAAAGCTGCTCGAAACGCTCGAGCAGGAGGCCCGAAAAGTATTGGTAGGGATGCCGAATATGGAAAGCAAGGATGAGGTCAGGCACTTCTGCAACAAGGTGATCGCCTTCTGCGATCAGTACGGCATAACGCGAGGCGAGCTGGCGGCCTCCATCGGTGTGTCGCTGGCGGCCCTGTCGCAGTTTCTGCTGGGCAAGTATGAGGGGGACTCGAAAAAAATTGCCGCCCGATTGGTGGATTATATGAACCGAACGGCCAAGCGGGCCGAGCGGAAAAAAGAATCACCCTATGTGGAGACGACGATTGCCAAGGCCATCTTTGCAGTCATCAAACAAGCCGAATCCTTTACGCAGCCGGGTGAGGGACGCATTGCCGTCATCATCGGCGATGCCGGGCACGGCAAATCGATCTGCCTGCGGCAGTATGCGGCGGTCCACCCGGCGGCCATCTATGTCAAGCTCGACGACACGATGACCAGCGTGGCGATGTTTGCGGCGATTGCGGCGGCGATGGACCTGGACTCGTACGGCGGGATGAAAACACTCACCAGCCGCATCCGTGAACATCTGCTCAAACGTGAACGCACGCTGCTGTTGGATGAGTGCAGCGGACTGACCGTCGCGAAACTCAATCAGCTGCGGCAGATTATCGGCGAGAACGGCAGCACGCTGATATTGGCCGGCAACAATCAGCTGCTCAAGACGATTCAGTCGGATGCGGCCCGCAAGGGCAATGAGACGCTCGACCAGTTCCGCTCGCGCGGCATTCCGGTGCTGGCCGCATGGCCCAGCGG